>NZ_JASDDA010000058.1:0-21577 GCF_030407645.1 Pseudoalteromonas sp. APC 3495
TTTTACTTAGCCCACTAGGTTACAAACCTCGCGCCGCGATTAAACCGCCCCTAGCTTGAACAAATTTTAATCCGCAAAGGTCAACAGACTCTAGTATAAAATGAAAAAATACGCGTTTAATGTCAATTTGCTTGAAGTGTATTTTTATTTACGAATTTATCTACTGTTGAAAATTTAAGCTAAATTATTGTGCTTAAGTATTTAGCTTATATGACCTTTTAAATTTTTACGAATTGATTTAAAACAATCCGTCTTATAGGGAGTCAATCAACAATTTTATTTCGACCACTATTTTTTGCCTCGTATAAATAGTCATCAACGTATTTTAAGCTGCTTTGTAGGCTAATTGTGCCATCGTGGGTAAGCAGTCCAATACTAACAGTAAAGCTAATATTTTTATTGCGATAGTAAACTTTATGTTCATTCACTGCGTTTTTAATACGCTCAGCGGCTTGCTTAGCTTCGGCTTTGTTTGTGTTAGGCATAATAATTAAAAACTCTTCACCGCCAAGGCGAAATACAGCGTCATTTTTTCTGGTGAGGCCATGTAAAATATTAGCGAGTTCTTTTAAACCCTTATCTCCAGCTTCGTGGCCGTAGTTATCATTTATGGCTTTAAAGTGATCTATATCGAGCATTAATAATGAAATATAGGTATTTTCATCTTGTGTTTTTAATAGCTCATCGGTAAGGAACCTGTATAAGGTTCGCCTATTTAAACATCCTGTAAGTGGGTCTACATTAGCCTGTTTTTCTAACTCTTTGTTAAGTGTAAATAGTTCTTGAGTGCGTGCCTGTATTCGTTGCTCTAAACTGGTATTAAGGGCTATGAGTTTGTGTTCTATGTTTATTTCTTTGCTTACATCGTTTTGCACCGCAAAGTAATAAGCGATTTTTCCATCTCTATAAATCGGCGATATTGCCAACTCATTCCAATAGGGTTCCCCACTTTTGGTGTAGTTTAAAATTCGGGTGCTTATAGGCAGCCCTTTTTTGAGGTGAGTTTTAAGTTTAGCTATCGTTTTTAAATCAGTATTTTCACCTTGTAAAATAGAGCCGAGCTTTTTGCCTTCGACTTCAAAAAGGCTATACCCTGTCATTTTTTCGAATGATCCATTAACCCAAATAACATGCTTATTTTTATCGGCAATGACCATTCCTACCGTAGTTTCTTTGAGTGCGGTAACTAAAAAGTCTCGTTCAAGGGCTATTTTTTCACTTCCTGTTATATCCTGAAAAATGCCGTATAGCTTAGTAATTTCACCATTTTTATTTCTTGATACATTACCGCTTGATATTACCGTGCGTTCTTGTTGATCGTCATCTACAACACGTAATTTTATACAACTCCATTCTTGCCCCGTTAAAAGCGCATTTTCGACAGCGCTGGCTATTTTGGGCTTATCATCTGCATGATAAAAGTTTATTGCAGTATCTAACTGTGGTGAATAGCGACTAGGGGAAACGCCATGGATAGTGTAAATTTCATCGGTCCAAAATAATTGGTTGCTATTACAGTCGAGCTGCCAATAACCTACTTTTAAAACTTCGCCTGCGTTTTCTATGATGGTTTGTAATTCGTTATTACTAATAACAGAGGACACTTGGGCAAAATGCTGGCTAAAAACTAAAACCATATATTGATGTTGGTTTTGATCCACATTATGTAAGCAGCAATTTAGTTTAATAGAGTAATCGGTTGCAAATGTGAGCTCAATATCAAATTGGTCTAACTCATTATGTTGCGATTTTAGTGCGAGAATTTGTTGTTGTAATAGTGTTTTGCTTTGAGTTGTACAACAGGCATACAGGCTTTCAATGGTTGGCATGTTTTTGGTTGTAATATTTAGCTCTGACCACCCATCTGAGAGATAACTGAGCTGATGATGGTTATCAAATACCATTAAAAGAAAGTTGCATTTTTCTAGCAGTGCAATATTTATGTCTTTAATATCCATAAGCTCCCTACATATGAAAAGTATTACAACAATATGGTTGAGTATAGACATCTTCTTTTATTTTTTCCGTTTGAAGGCAGTGTAAATAGTGGTCAGAATTTTTACTAAAAACGTATTTCAGGTTTGTTTTTGTGACTTTCCTGATAAGGTATTGGTTGTATAACAATATTTTAACGTTATTTCGTTGCTGTTAACGAAAAGCGAATCATTGGAGATTTTCATGAGCATATTTCGATTGAGTGTTATTACCTCGATTTTTTTAGCCGCAAATTTTTGCGCCAGCAATGCACAAGCCAATACTATAGTGATTCATGCGGGAGAGCTATTAAGCGTCCCTGGCGAAAAATCACAGCAAAAACAAACTGTAGTAATAGAAAATGGCAAAATAGTGTCTGTATCCGCTGGTTTTTTACCGGCCTCTCGATTTGGTGATGATGCCCAATTAATCGATTTATCGACCAGCTTTGTTATGCCAGGGCTTATGGATATGCATGTGCATTTACAAGGTGAGCTTGGGCCAGATAATAAAAAAGAACTGGTTGAAATGTCTGATGCAGATGTAGCAATGCGCAGTGTTCATTTTGCTAATAAAACCCTAATGGCGGGATTTACCGCCGTGCGTGATGTAGGTAGCCAAAGCGAGCAAATGTACGCATTACGAAAAGGGGTGGCGAATGGTTGGGTTAATGGCCCGCGTATTATTGCCGGTGCTGGAGTAACTATTACTGGTGGGCATTTAGATGTTGATGGTATGAGTCCTGATTTACTCACCATAAAAACACCACCAACAGTGTGTGATGGCGCAGTTGAGTGCCGTAAAAAAACACGTTATGCAATTAAGTATGGGGCCGATTTAATTAAAGTGGCCTCTACCGGTGGTGTGCTTTCTGATACCACCACGGGGACGGGTCAACAAATGGAAGACGATGAGCTCAAAGCCATTGTAAAAACCGCACATGGGTTAGGGCGAAAAGTAGCAAGCCATGCCCATGCTGCACAAGGTATTAATGCCGCACTTCGTGCAGGGGTTGATAGCATTGAACACGGCAGTTACACCGATGAAGAGGGCATTAAGCTCTTTAAAGAAACCGGCGCTTACCTTGTACCAACGTTATTAGCTGGCGATACTGTGGTTAATATGGCAAAAAATTCAGATTTTATGTCTGCACCTATTAAGGCTAAAGCAACGAGAGTGGGGGGCGATATGCTCAACAATTTTACTAAGGCTTACAAAGCCGGCGTTAAAATTGCCTTTGGCACGGACAGTGGCGTATCAAAGCACGGTATTAACGCAAAAGAAGCCGTATTGATGTATGAAGCCGGTATGAGTACCTCCGATATTTTAAAGTCGGCAACCGTCAATGCTGCTGATTTAATTGATATGAGCCAGAGCTTAGGCACTATAGAGCCTGGTAAGTTTGCCGATATTATTGCCTTAGATTCCAGCCCACTTAGCGATATTAGCGCTTTAATGGATGTTGATTTTGTGATGAAAGAAGGCGTAATTTTCAAACAACAATAAACACTATATTTATTTTATTATGAATGACGTTATAACGCTGGTAGGTCGTACAACAAAATGTTTGTAGACGATTGACCAGCGTTATTTTGTTATACCGTTTTTAGGTAAAAAGGAAGTAGTTTATTTTGAAGAGCTTAGTGGTTTTATTTTTTAGTGTATGGCCTTTGTTAGCAAATAGTGCCTCGCAGCAACCAGTTGAATTTCCTGATGTTGAAAATGATGTAGCTTATGCAAAAGTGGCTTCATTGGGATTTAACTTAGCCGATGAAAAAATAGCCTACGGCAGTGATGAGTCACAGTACGCATTACTTTGGCGCGCAAAGCAAGCACTGGTGCAAACGCCGTTAGTTATTTTACTCCATGGTGGCTGTTGGCTTAGTGAGTACGATATTAAACACACGTATGCGTTAAGTACGGGGCTTGCACAAGCTGGTTTTAATGTGTGGTCATTAGAGTATCGAAGAAGTGGTACAAGCGGTGGTGGCTGGCCTGCAACGTTTAATGATATAAAAGCCGGTATTTTAGCGGCAAGTACTTACAATAATGGCGAGTTTAAATTAGCTGACTCGGTTGCTGTAGGGCACTCTGCTGGTGGGCATTTAGCACTGCTTGCGGGTGGTGAAATAAGCCAGCTTAAAGGCGTTATTGGCTTAGCCCCTATCACTGATATAAAAGCATATGCACGTGGTAATAACAGCTGTCAAAAAGTGACAAAAGATTTTATGCAAGGTATGCCAACTGATAAACCTAAGGCTTACACGCAAGCTAACCCGAGTGAGCAGCCACTTCATCCCCAAAGCATTATTTTACAAGGCGACAAAGATGCCATTGTCCCCGCTTTTAATTTAGCGCAGCTTAAACGCCCGGTGGTGATGCTCGAAGGCGTGGGGCATTTTGATTGGATCCACCCAGGAACTGAGGCATTTAGTACACTAATAAAAAATTTAAATGAGATATAAAAATGAATTTTAATGAGATTGTAGCGCTTGATAAAGCCGATCCGCTGGCTAATAAACGCGATGAATTTGATTTACCCGCAGACACTATTTATCTCGATGGTAATTCACTAGGTGCCTTGCCTAAAGCCGTTAAGTCGCGCGTGGCAGAGGTGGTAAATCAACAATGGGGTAGTCACTTAATTAGAAGTTGGAACGATCACCAATGGATTGATTTACCCACTCAGGTAGGAGATAAAATAGCGCCGATTATTGGTGCTGCAAAAGGCCAAGTGATTTGTTGTGACTCTATTTCAGTTAACTTGTTCAAGCTGTTAAGTAGTGCGTTATCGTTAAACCCTGGCCGAAATGTGGTGTTATCCACGCAAGATAACTTTCCAACCGATTTATATATGGTACAAGGGTTAAGTGACTTATTAGGCCCTGACTTATGTCAGCTTAAATTAGTAGCAGAGCAACACATTGAACAAAGCCTTAGCGATTCAGTGGCGGTGCTGCTATTAACGCAGGTGAACTTTAGAACCGGGCAGCTATTAGATATGCAAAAGCTGACCAAGCTTGCCCACGAAAAAGGCATTTTAGTGATATGGGATTTAGCCCACAGCGCGGGTGCTTTACCGGTTGAGCTCGATAACTGTAATGCAGATTTTGCCGTTGGCTGTGGCTACAAATACTTAAACGGCGGCCCGGGCTCGCCTGCATTTTTATATGTGGCAAAACGTCATCAGGCTAGTGTAAAGCAGCCACTATCAGGCTGGATGGGTCATGCTAAACCATTTGCTTTTAATGCTGAATATCAGGGCGCTGATAATATAAATCAGTATTTGTGTGGCACACCGAGTGTGATTGCTATGAGTGCGTTAGATGCCGCCCTTGATGTATGGCAAAACGTAGACATTTCTCAAATAAGAGAAAAGTCGATTGCACTTGCCGAGGTATTTATTAAATTGCTACAAACACATTCATGCTTAAGTGATTTGCGTTTATGCTCTACTGAAAATGCCTGTCAAAGAGGTAGCCAATTGGCGTTTTCACATACAGACGCGTTCGCTATATGCCAAGCGTTAATTGAAAAAGGGGTTATTGCTGATTTTCGTGCGCCCAATATATTACGATTTGGTTTTACACCTCTTTATACCTCATTTGAAGATATATGGAATGCGGTCATGATTTTGGCTGAGGTGGTTAAAACCCAGCTATATACTCAGCCACGTTTTAATTTAGCAGGTAAAGTAACGTAACGTTATGATGAGCCATTATTCAATAATGGCTCATCAAATTACTTAAGTTAAAAAAGCATCGTGTTAGCAAAATAACTTGCTGCGCCTTTAGTCTATTGTTGCTCTTTTTTTAGATTAAAGTAATTGAGTTGCACTCTCATCTCGGTAGCTTGTTCTGCCATTTGACGTGCTGCCGCCATTGTTTCTTCTGTAATAGCCGAGTTTGCCTGGGTTAAACCGGTTAAACGTTGTACAACAAGGTTAACTTCTTTAATCGCTTGCTCTTGTGCGGAGGTTGAATGCGCTATATGTATGATATTTTTATTAACATCGCTAACAGCTTGCATTATGTGTTTTAATTTCTTCCCTGAGGTGTCTGCTAATTCCGTCCCAAGCGCTATTTTTTGATTACTATTTACAATAATACTTTTTATTTGCTTTGCCGATTTAGCACTACGCCCCGCTAAATCACCGACTTCATTAGCGACTACGGCAAAGCCTCTTCCATGATCGCCAGCTCTAGCAGCTTCCACGGCGGCATTAAGTGATAGCAAGTTTGTCTGAAAAGCGAGGTTGTCAATAACCGTAAGTATTTCGTTAATGTCTTTACTGGCTTCATTCACGTCATCAATCGCGCTAACGGTTTGTATTGATAAGCGATTTCCTTCTTCAGCAATTTGCTCTGCATTGCTTGCCAATGCCACGGCACTTTTTGATTGTTCAGATACTTTAGTTAGCTCATCTAGCATTTGCTCAGTACTTGAGCTTGCCTCTTCAAGGTTGGCTGCTTGTTCCTCTGTGCGTTTGCTTATTTCAGTATTACTTGAAGCTATTTCACCCGCATTTTGCATAACTTGACTAGCCGATACTTGAATTTCTTGAATGACATTAGTTAATTTCTCGATAGTCGCGTTGGTGTCGCTTTTAAGGGTATCGAATACGCCTTGATATTGTCCCTCTATATTTTTGGTAAGGTCACCTTTAGCTAAGTTTGACAAAACGCTACTGACTTCATTTATAGCCAATGAAACTAATGAGGTAGACTCATTAACATTATTTTTTAAATCTTCCAACTGGCCTTGTAATGGCTGTTTTAATTGATGAGAAAAATCGCCGTTTGCCATTGCAGCCATTACTTGGTTGAGGTCGTTTATGACACGTTCGAGGTTAGTTACCGAATGGTTTATATCTGTTTTTAAACTATTTAGTTGGCCTGTCATAGTCGATGAAATAGTATGATCAAAACGCCCCTGACTAATTGCTAGCATGACTGATGAAATCTCAGTTAAAGCAGTATCAATAGCAGTGATTGATGTATTGATGTTACTTTTTAGCTGCTCAAGTTGGCCGCTGGCTTCACCTTTTATCATTTTTTTAAAGTCACCTTGACTAACAAAGGTCATGACTTCACCTATTTCATTCATTACATTATTTAAATTAGCCATACTGGAATTAATATCTTGTTTTAAAATATCAAGCTGACCAGCTAAGGGGGCCTCTAATTGCGCTGAAAACTGGCCTTGTCGTAATGCACTCATAACGTCACTAATCCCATCTATGGCAATACTTAAGCTATTCACTGAGTTATTCACGCTGTCTTTTAGCTGGGCAAGTTTTCCTTTAGCTGGATAGGTAATTTGCTCTTTAAAGTTACCTTGCTCTACGTTAGCCATAATATCTACGATACTATTCATTGTGTTGTTTATTGAGGAAAGCGATTGGTTAATATTACTTTTTAAGGTGCCTAATTCGCCTGCCATTGAGGCATTAATTTGAATATCAAATTGACCATCAGCCATAGCAATCGCAATGTTATTTAATTCGTTTATTGCCCCGTTTAGTGAACTTGCGCAATCGTTGGTTGCTTGTTTTAACGTATCTAACTCTCCTCGACATGGTGCTTCAATACGTTGATCAAATTTACCCGCAGCCATTTGGTTCATAACACGGTTTGTTTCACTAATAGATAACTGTAGAGCATCAAGAAGAGTGTTAAATGCTTGAGTGCTAACGCCTATTTCATCGCTTGAATAGACTGTTGCTCGTAATGAAAAGTCACCTTGCTGTTCAACTTTTTTCATCGTATCAGCCAGTGCATGTATTGGCTTTGTGAGTGTTCGCGCAAACCAATATGCGGCAATGGTAACAATGAAAATAGTGACAAAAAGTATCACAATGAGTTGTTGGGAAAGAGTCGTTATTGACTCAAAAGCTTCTTGTTCGTCCATTTCTGCTATGAGTGCCCAGCGAACATTAAATACATTTACAGGTGCAAATGCAGAGAGCACCATTTCATTGTTATAGTCATTTATAACATGCTGCCCTTTTTCATTTTTTAGTGCTTTGATTACAGATAAGGTATTCACAGTGCCTTTATTTGGGTTTCTAAACGAGCTTTCTACAGAGTGGTTTTTCGGATCAATATAAGAGTCAGAGCGCATTAACCCTTCAGGGCCAACAAGGTAGGTCTCTCCGCTTTCGCCCAACCCGTCACGTTCTTTCATAATTGAATTAATATCTTCAATCGATAATTGGGCAGCTAAAATAGCAACCGTTTTACCATCAACAACAATAGGCTTTCCTATAAAGCTTGCAGGGGCATTATATGAAGGGGAGTACTGTTTATAATCTGCAAAAGCAATTTTTTGTGGGTCGTTGCTGTCTTTTAATTGTCTAAATAGGTTCGCTAAATTACTTTTAGCGTAGGGGCCTGTTTGCAGCGATGTTGCAAAGTCTACTTCTTTATAAACAGAGTAAACAATATTGCCATTTGCTGGGTCGATAATGAAAATATCGTAGAACTTATTTATATTAGTCATATCGCGTAGATAAGGGTGATATTGGCGGTGCGCTTGCTCGTAAGAGTCTGATTGCTCTGTGGTGGTTAGTTTTTGTTTTTCACCGATTGGGTTTGGGTTATTAGCTAGATAACGAGATTGCAGCTCAATACTTTTTGGATTCATTTGCTTTAATAGAGATGAAGAGACTGTATTTGTTGGGTTTAGCTGTTTAAATTTTGGGGTAAAAGACTCTTCATAAAAGCGACTTAGCGACGCTGATGAGGTTGAAGGGGAGGTATTATTAAATCCATCTATAAACTTTGTCGCAATATTGGCCATTTCTGGATTTGCTTGCAGCGCATTAAGCTTTTTTTCAATGTTGTTAAAATAGCGTTTAACAGCGCTTTGTTTTACTTTACTCACAGCGTCTAAACGCGAATAAACCTGTTCTGTCATCGAGTTTGAAGCTGTATTAATTGCGACAATAATAATTATTGTTATTGGCACTAGGGCAACAACTAAAAAGGCGGAGATAAGTTTTTTTGTTAAGTTTAATGAATTAAAAAAGTGGTTAATTGTGAGCATTACTATGTCCCTGTAATAAGGTTTGTACCTCAAATGAGCATAGAACACAATTTGTGAAGATCTAGTTAATAATTAAAGTAATGAGTTTTTATTATAAAATAGCCGAGATTGATACAGAGCGCTTTCAATTTTAATGTAATTTCAGCATGCTTTTTTAGCGGTTTAAAGCAAAAAAACGTAGAAGCATTTAAGTGCTCCTACGTTTATTAATAGTCGTTCTAACGTTGAAGTTGAAAAAGCAAACGATGTTAGAGTGCGACTAAACTGCGCTCTAACATAGTTTGAATTTGCTTTACTATTTTAGCTTCAGTTTCGGGTTCAAACTGAGCAATTCGTGGGGTGTGAATATGTCCTGTCGGAATATCTGAATTTAGCTGATTTCGCAGGCGAATACTGCGATACGAAATTTCGTTAGACAAATAACCACCGCCACCGCCTCGCACTGCAATAGCGTCTTTTAATTCATCGAAACTATTAGGCTCAAAGTCTTTTTTTAAGGTAATAACATGATGGTTATCATTAATAGGAAAAGGGCCTTTTGCGCTTAACATAGCGCTAACGGGTAAGCTAAATTCTACAAACTCAGTACCTGGTAATGGGCGGTCGTTCAAGCTTGGAATGAGCGGCGCTGTTTTACTGCCTCCATACACTACATTGGCGTTGTCGGGCGCTGTTACACTGCGGCGCTTGCCTGGAAAGCGCTCAAGGTCAAAGTCTTTACTACCCATGCTAACGGTAACCACCATATCAACATTATTAAGTGCGTAATAAGGGGCAAGTAAGGATTCTATAATACCGTGATCAAAGTCTTCATAACGCACAGGCACCATCACTGTGTTTATTTCAGCACTAATACCTTTATAGTTAATGACTTGGCCATCAAGAAGCAGTGCTGCAACACCCGATGGGTTGCTTTGGTTTATATTTCTATCAAGTAAAAACGGGTCAAATCCAGTTAATAATATTTTTTTAGAGGTGTTTTGTGAGTAGCTAAGATCGGTGCGACCCCGGCTGCCATTCTCTAAAAGTGTTAATAACACTGTTTGCTGCGCCGCGCTCAGCAAAAATGCAGGCTTTGTGGTGCGAATAATTTTGCTTGATTGTAAGCGAGCCCAGTAAAGTGCGCGATCATCTAAGTTTTGCGTTGTAGCGATGCGTTTTTTTGCACTAAACCATAATCGTTTTGAGTAGTCATTAACGGCATCTACGGCTTGTGCATAGCTTGAGAGTGACTTGAATTGCAGCTCAAATTGATTAACTTCGCTGGCAAAAGCGCTTAGCACGCTAGGCATCGCTTGGCTGGCTTTTTCAATTCGCAATTCTTCTGGGGTTAGCGGTGTGTTTAAATTAGCTAACGCATTAGAAGAAGAAAAAATTAAGCTTGCAGCAATCAGTGTTTTTATCATGATGGTCCTAAACTGAGTCGTATTTGTTGTCTACTATCCTATGCCTAATAAGTGGGTGCAAATAAAATCGTTGGTTGGTTTTATGTTGCAAGAAGTATAAAACCGGCGTTAAATCAAAAACTACGGGTATTTTATTAAAAAGAGTCGAAACTCTGTGGTGGGTTTAGCTACAATGGTGGCTGTGTATTTTTTAGTTTTTTAATTTTAGGCAACTATGCAACTTATTCAAATAGATAAAGCTCGTTATCGTAAACATTTAAACCGCGTTATAGTCGGTTGTGCCGCAAGCTTAGCGATTGGTAGTTTAGCTATTTCACAAACGCTTATTGCATTATTTCCCGATGAAAGTGGTAGTCATTTTCATTGGAACTTATTAGGCGTAATTGTTACTAGTATTGGTATTGGCTGGTTGTTAAATAAATACCGTACACATCCTTTTATGACCGAGGTGGTATATGTATGGGAGCTTAAACAAGCGCTTAATAAAATTACCCGCAAGATGGCAAAGCTTAAAGCGGCGGGACGTGAAGGTAATCCTGATGCGCTATTAGCCATTCACTATAGTTATGCAGGCTCACGCTTGTTATGGCGGCTTGACGATAACACCATCACCATGGATGATTTAGCGATTAAACAAGCCGAGTTAGATAGCGTTGCGGCTAAATATAATTTAACCCTTAATGCCGATGACTACGATGACGCAATTTTAAAGCAGTTTTAATTTATAGGAATCACAATGAGCATAATTCTCTATGGTGTCCCGCTTTCTCCCTATGTACGTAAAGTACGTGTATGTTTAGCGCATAAACAACTCGACTATAAACTCGAAATAGTCTCGCCGTTTAATCAACCTGATTGGTTTTTAGAACTGAACCCACTAGGGCGAATTCCGGCGCTAAAAGACGACGAGTTAAGTTTGGCGGATTCTAGCGTTATTTGCCAATATCTTGATGAAAAATACCCTAATTCAGCGTCCTTACTCGGTGATACTATAGAGCAACGTGCAGCCGTTCGCTGGTTAGAAAAATACGCAGATTACGAGCTGGCTCCTTTTGCAACATTTACGGTGTTTCAGCAACGTATTATTGCTCCCACAATGCAAAAGCCAACCGATGAAGCCTTAGTGCAAAGTGCATTAAATGAAAAACTACCGCCTTTATTTGATTATTTAGAAGGTTATTTAGGGGATAACGAGTTTTTTGTTGGCGAGAGCTTAACCCTTGCCGACATTGCTGTGAGCTGCCAGTTAATGAATATGGAGCATGGTGGTGAGCAACTTGATGAGTCGCGCTGGCCTAATCTTGCAGCATTGCATAGCCGTGTAAAACAGGGGACTGCTATGCAGAGCATGCTTGAGGGCGAGCAAAAAATATTAGCCTCATTAAAATAATGTTTATTACTGATTTTTTGCAAAAGCTTAGGAGCTATAAGTGAAAAAAGTACTGATAGTGTGTTTGGGAAATATATGTCGTTCACCTACCGCAGAGGCGGTATTAAAAGCTCGCGCTAAAGAGTTAGGCATTGATTTGCTAGTGGACTCGGCTGGGACTATTGGTCATCATGAAGGTAATCCGCCAGATAAACGCTCTATGCAGGCTGGTGAAAAACGCGGTTATAGTTTTAAAGGTATTTTTTCACGCAAGGTACGCAGCAGTGATTTTAGCGAGTTTGATTTAATTTTAGCAGCCGATACGCAAAACCTCGCAGATTTAACTGCACGTTGCCCCGAGCATTTACAATACAAGCTTGCGTTGTTTTTAGAGTATGGCGAGCAAGCACAAAGCGCAATTCCGGACCCTTACTATGGCGGTGATGATGGCTTTGAAAAGGTACTTGATTTAATAGAGGCCGCCAGCGATAACATTTTAGCTAAGTTAAAGTAGAATAAACTAAAAAGGCGCTCAACGCGCCTTTGGTATGTTATTAACGGTTTACTTTAAAATCGAGCTGTACTTTGGAAGTTGCTGCAACCGCTTTTCCATGTTCAAACTTAGGTGCATAACGCCATTGCGCTAATGCTTCTACTGCCGATTTTTCAAAGGCCACGCCACCTTCAGAACTAAGTACTTGCGGATTTTTTACAAAGCCAGACTCATCTACTTCAAACTCCATAACTACACTGCCATCTTTACTAAATCGCGCCTTGTTTTTAGGGTATTTAGGGTTAACGCGGTATAGCGGCGTTTGCTCTTGGCTTTCTTTCCACGGCACCATTTTAGCAATCGCGATGCAGTGTTTGGTGGCTTCATCACTTTTGCCTTGTTTTTCATACAAGCCAATTAATCTTGAGTGTGCGGTAAGCTCGGCGTTATGATCGTAACTTAAGCTTTCATCAAACACATTTACTACACGGTTAAGTCGTTCTATTGCTTGATCGTATCTTTTTCGACCTTCCGCAAATGACGCCATTAAAAAATCAGCTTTTATTTGTTCAACTGAGTTTTTAGGTAAGTTAGCCAGATAATACTCATCGGCTTCTTCTAGGTAGTTTTTAGCTTCTCGGTATTTTTCATAGCTGAATTTATTAGCTAGTATGGTTGCCGCTTCTAGTTTCATATCAGCCACAAACTTAGGGTTGTTTTGTGTGTTTGCGATTGCTATCACTTGCTCTAAATAATAATCCGCTTTTTGAGCAGAAGGGGCAAAACTAGCCATACCGACTAAAGCATCAATGGTTTCAGGCGATTGCTTACCATGGTTATTAACTAAAATAGTATAGGCTTGTTGATAGAGCGAAAAACGCTTTTCAATCCACTGTTTACCGTATCGATTAATTGATTTTGCATAGTTAATCGCTAAGTTTGCGGTGTTATCAGCATTTTCACCGTAAACAGTTTTACCTAATGTGTAAGCCTGCTCCGCGGCTTGTTGCACATTTTCTTTGGTTTTAATCGCATTTAAGTAATTTTGATACGCGTCGTTGAAAACGGCTTGAGCGTTATTTGTTTGTTCGGCAAATGACGTGGTGCTCAATACAGATAAACCTAAGCCCATCAGTAATGCAAGTTTGTTTAATTTCATAATGATCCCTATTATTTGTCGATAACAAATTAGCAAATCCTTGTGTATATGTCATCACTTTAGGTAAATCAAGGTAAACGCTCGCTAGTAATATATTTGCGGTTAAAGATTGAAAATAGTCGCTACCGTCGCCATATATTTGCCATAAACAGTCTTGTACTACGGTGTATTTAACCTATTTTGTGATATTATCACTTTATCGTGTCGTAGTTTTTTTTATATTTGGATTGGTCGTGGCGCAAGTAAGAGCAAGAGTCCAGCTTAATGTTGGCAAAAATAGTGATATTCCTGCAGAAATTATTTCCTTTAGTGGCTTAAAAGATGGCCAAGAGCATGTTGCGTTAGTGTTTAAAAACGCCGATACCGAACAAGGTGTTCCGCTTATTCGTATGCATTCTGAATGCTTAACCGGTGATGTGTTTCACTCGTCACGTTGTGATTGCGGTGAGCAGTTAAATGAGTGTATTGAAATGATGCACGAACAAGGCGGTATTTTACTTTATTTACGCCAAGAAGGGCGTGGTATTGGTTTATACAATAAAATTGATGCGTATGTACTGCAGTCACAAGGTATGAACACTTACGAGGCCAACAATCATTTGGGCTTTGCTGATGATTTACGTGATTTTTCGGATGCTGTATTAATGCTCAATGCGCTCAATTTAAAGCATGTAAAATTAATGACTAACAATCCTAAAAAGCTTAACGCATTAAAAGATGCTGGCATAGAGGTGGACTCTGTTGTGGGCACTCATGCACACATTAAAGCTGGGCTTTCAGGTAACAAGGCGTATTTAGAGACTAAAATTAAGCATGGCTCTCATATGCTAGATATTAAGAAAATTAAAAAACCTTAGGGTCTGTTGACCTTTCAAGATTAAATTTGCAGCAGTCTGTTTGGTATTTAGGCAAGGCAGAGCCTATGTGGTGTGGTTATTCCCCATAAATAGGCGATAACGCAGCATCAATGCCAAACAGGCGCTGCCCGAAGGGTTCTGCCTAGGGGCGATTTACTCTTTGTTGCCTACATGGATGTAGGTAAGGGGCGTGAGCAGGACGCGGAAGCTTTGCTCGGTTTTGACTTAGCCCACTAGGTTACAAACCTCGCGCCGCGATTAAATCGCCCCTAGTTTGAACAAATTTTAATCCGTAAAGGGCAACAGACCCTAATATTAACGGCATTTATCGCCACCACCTCTGTAATACCAACCAACGCCGAGTTATACTCGGCGTGTTTTGTTTTAATTAAGAGCAAGTATGTCTACACAATTACGAATTTTTAAAGCGGATGCGGCATTAAAATGGTTTAAAGCGGGTTGGCTAATTTTCAAAACTCAGCCATTAACCTTTATCTTTATGCACTTGTTTATTGGCATTGTTGGCTTGTTGTCTTTATTTTTGCCGTTATTACAAATAGTCGCAGCATTGGCTACACCATTTTTAACCGCTGGTTTTTATCAAGCCGTGCTTACCAAGCAGCAAGGCGGAAAAATTATGTTAGCCGACATTTTGAAACCCTTTTCAGCAAAAGGAAATCGCTTAGGCTTATTTCGCTTAGCGCTTTATCAAATGGGTGCCGGTATTTTAATTGCGCTGCTCGCCAATGGGTTATTTTCCGATGCGATGGCGGTTATGACGCAGCCTGACTTAGACCCTAATACAGCAATTAGCCAAATGCTTGAGAGTATTTCGTTTGCCAATGTGGCACTGTTTTTAATTGCGCTGTCGATATACTTTACTTCGTTTGCCTATGCGGTACCGCTGGTTTACTTTAATAAAGAACAACGTATTTTAAATGCCTTAAAAAGTTCGTTTATGGTGTTTTATTATAATATTTTACCACTGAGTGTTTATGGTATTATTTGCGCATTATTAATAGTGGTGTCGATGTTCTTATCGCTACTACCGCTGTTGATTTTAATGCCAATTTGCTACATTAGTTTCTTTGTTTCTTATCAGGCTATTTTTATGCCCGTTGTGCCACCAAGTGATGACAGTAACATTAAGCCTTTAAGTAGCGAGCAAAGCGGGCGCTTTGACGCTTAATGGATGATACGTTAAAACAAAAGTTAAAAAACTATGTGCTTTGGTTACTAGGAAGGCAAGAGTATTCGCGCCGAGAGTTAACCCAAAAGTTACAGCAAAGAGAAGCAAGCGACGAGTTCATAGAAAACCTGCTTGATTGGTGCGAAAAGCACAATTTTATTAACGAGCAGCGTTACTGTGAAGGGTTTGTAAGAAAGCACATATTTAAATGCCATGGCTTAAAGCGAATTCAAAGTGAGGCCATGAGTAAAGGGATTGATAGAGCACTGCTTGAAACAGTGATTGAAGAGCTGGAAATAGATTGGTTTGAGCTCGCGCAGGAAGCGTACAACAAAAAATATTCAACGACACCGGCAAACCTCGAGTACAAAGAAAAAGCTAAGCGCGTGCGCTACTTAATGTATCGAGGATTTAGCTATGATCAAATAAATTTTGCAATGCAAGCACAGTAAATACAGGTGAGACTTTCACATGCAGCACATGACTACCGCACAAATTAGGCAACAGTTTTTAGACTTTTTTGCCAGCAAGCAACACCAAGTTGTTCCTTCTAGTTCGCTTATACCGGGTAACGATGCCACGTTGTTATTTAATAATGCCGGTATGGTGCAATTTAAAGATGTATTTTTAGGCGCTGAAAGCCGCCCTTACACACGCGCAACCAGTTCGCAGCGTTGTGTGCGTGCTGGTGGTAAACATAACGATTTAGAAAACGTAGGTTACACAGCACGTCATCATACCTTTTTTGAAATGCTAGGTAATTTCAGCTTTGGTGATTACTTTAAGCAAGATGCAATTAAATTTGCGTGGGAGTTTTTAACTGAGGTTGTAAAACTACCAAAAGAAAAGCTGTTAGTAACTATTTACCATGATGACGAAGAAGCCTTTGGCTACTGGGCTAACGATATAGGCTTACCTGAAGATCGTATTATTCGTATTGCAACGAGCGATAACTTTTGGTCTATGGGTGATACGGGTCCTTGTGGTCCATGTTCTGAAATATTTTATGATCATGGCGAGCATATTTGGGGCGGTCCTCCGGGCACACCTGAAGAAGATGGTGACCGTTTCATTGAAATTTGGAACTTAGTATTTATGCAATACAACCGTCAAAGCGACGGGACTATGGAGCCACTTCCTAAGCAATCTGTTGATACAGGTATGGGCCTTGAGCGTATTTCAGCTATTTTACAAGGTGTGCATTCAAACTACGAAATCGACTTATTCCAAGGCTTAATTGCGGCCGCTGCAAGCGTTACCAATGCACAAGATATGGATGATAAATCACTTCGCGTGGTAGCCGATCATATTCGTTCGTGTGCATTTTTAATTTCAGATGGGGTTATGCCATCAAATGAAGGCCGTGGTTATGTATTGCGTCGTATTATTCGTCGTGCAGTACGTCACGGTAATAAGTTAGGTGCTAAAGGCGCGTTTTTCTATAAATTGGTTGCTGCACTTATTGAGCAAATGGGTCAAGCGTACCCAGAGCTTGCTAAGCAACAAGAAATTATTGAAAAAGTACTACGTATTGAAGAAGAGCAGTTTGGTAAAACGCTTGAGCGTGGTTTAGCTATTTTAGAAGAAAGCTTAAGTGATTTAACCGGGGATGTGATCCCGGGTGACTTAGTATTTAAGCTTTACGATACCTATGGTTTCCCTGCTGATTTAACAGCCGATGTTGCGCGTGAGCGCCAGATGACGATTGACCATCAAGGTTTTGAAGCATGCATGGCAGTACAACGTAAAACTGCGCAACAAGCGGGTAAGTTTGGGGCTGATTACAATGACCAATTAAAATCAGACAAGCACACTGACTTTAAAGGCTACGATAGCACTCATTACAGCGGCACAGTGGTAGAAATTTTTGCCGGTGGCGAAGCTGTATCATTACTTGAAGATGGTCAACAAGGTATTATTGTTTTAGACCGTACTCCGTTTTACGCTGAATCAGGCGGCCAAATTGGTGATAGCGGAACAATCACAGTAGCCGGCGGTGAGTTTGTGGTGACTAATACCACTAAACTGGGTAATGCTTTTGCTCACCATGGAACAGTTCAAGGGCGTATTGGCGTTAACGATAAAGTGGATGCGACTATTGACGATGCGCGCCGTGACAGTATTAAGAAAAACCACACCGCTACGCATATTTTGCATGAAGCACTGCGTCAGCTTTTAGGTGAGCACGTATCGCAAAAAGGCTCACTTGTGCAGCCAGATCGTCTGCGTTTTGACTTCTCACATTTTGAAGCGGTGACCAAACAAGAACTGCGCGAAATTGAGCGCGTAGTGAATGACGAAATTCGTCGTAACTTTGCTCTTAACACTGAGCTAATGGCAATTGATGATGCTAAAGCAAAAGGTGCAATGGCGCTGTTTGGCGAAAAGTACGATGACGAAGTACGCGTTGTGACTATTGGTGATTACTCAATCGAGCTTTGTGGTGGTACACACGTAGAGCGTGCGGGTGACATTGGTTTATTCAAAATTGTATCTGAAAGCGGTATTGCTGCTGGTGTTCGTCGAATTGAAGCGGTAACAGGTGCAGAGGCAATTGCTTATGTAAGCGAGCAAGAGCAACAATTAGCTGATGTTGCAGCGCTTGTAAAAGGTGACAATGCGTCAGTGCTTGAAAAAGTAACTGCCTTGCTTGAAAAGTCGAAAGGGCTTGAAAAACAAGTTGCCCAGCTTAACGATAAACTAGCCAGTGCGGCAGGTGCATCGTTACTTGATTCAGTGGTTGAAATTAACGGGGTTAAATTGTTAGTGGCCAACGTTGAGGGCACAGAATCAAAAGCGCTTCGCGGTATGGTTGATGACCTTAAAAATAAAATTGGCTCAGGTGTTATTGCCTTAGGTGTTGCCAGCGGCGACAAAGTAAGCTTAATTGCGGGTGTAACTAAAGACTTAACTGGCAAAGTAAAAGCGGGTGAGTTAGTTAATCACATGGCAGGCCAAGTAGGTGGTAAAGGCGGCGGTCGTCCAGATATGGCGCAAGCGGGTGGTTCTGAGCCACAAAATTTAACAGCAGCACTTGATAGCGTAACAGCTTGGTTAACTGAGCGTACTTAAGCTTAAGTGGCACTTATAGTTCAAAAATTTGGCGGCACTTCGGTAGGCTCAATAGAGCGTATTGAAGCGGTCGCCGACCTTGTTGTTAAAACTAAGCAACAAGGCCACCAAGTGGTCGTGGTGCTTTCGGCAATGTCGGGAGAAACCAATCGCTTAATTAATCTTGCCAAACAAATCGACTCTCGCCCGAGTAGTCGTGAACTCGATGTATTACTCAGTACCGGTGAACAAGTCTCTATTGCTTTATTAGCGATGGCCATTATTAAACGCGGCCATTCAGCGGTAAGCTTACTAGCCGATCAAGTGAATATATTAACCGATAACATGTTCGGTAAAGCCCGTGTAGAAGAAGTTGCGGCAACGCGTTTAAAACATGAACTTGAACATAACCGTATTGCTATTATTGCCGGCTTTCAGGGGCGCGAT
Source organism: Pseudoalteromonas sp. APC 3495 (assembly GCF_030407645.1). Classification (NCBI taxonomy): domain Bacteria; kingdom Pseudomonadati; phylum Pseudomonadota; class Gammaproteobacteria; order Alteromonadales; family Pseudoalteromonadaceae; genus Pseudoalteromonas; species Pseudoalteromonas sp. APC 3495. The sequence goes on from NZ_JASDDA010000058.1 coordinate 18,993, forward strand.
ATTGAGGGCAACGTGACCACGCTTGGGCGTGGTGGCACCGATACCTCTGCGGTTGAAATTGCTGGTGCAATAAAAGCCGATGAGTGTCAGATCTATACCGATGTTGATGGCGTATATACTACAGACCCGCGTGTGGAACCTAACGCACGACGTTTAAGTCATGTCACCTTTGCTGAAATGCTTGAGCTGGCAAGTTTAGGCGCTAAAGTGTTACATATTCGCTCTGTAGAATCTGCTGGTAAACACAATGTTCCTCTGCGGGTGTTATCTAGCTTTAAACCCGATGAAGGCACGTTAATTAGTTTTGAGGAGAGCGACGTGACAAGCAATGTCGTATCGGGTATTGCATTTAATCGAGATGAGTGCTTAATTAAGGTGCATGGAATGCCGCAAGGCACCAAACATCTTGCAAAAGTTTTGAAACTTTTTGCTGATAATGGCATCGAAATAGATATGATTAATCAAATTAATCATAAAGTTGAAAAAGTCGACTATGCTTTTACTGTGCATTTAAATGATTACTTAAACGCACTTGATTTGTTAACGGCTGAGCAACAGCAATTTGACGCACAGGCAATTGACGGATTGACCAATGTGGCGAAAGTGTCAGCGGTGGGTATGGGGATGAAATCTCATTCCGGGGTAGCGAGTTTATTTTTTGATTCGCTAGCACAAGAAAACATTGATGTGATGTTTGTTGCCACCTCAGAAATTAAAATTTCAGTTTTAATAGATGAAAAATACCTAGAGCTGGCTGTTCGTGCATTACATAAGACATTTTTAACAGAAAATGAATAGATTGAGAGTTTTTACTTACTTTTTAGTCTAATTTTAATTAAAATGTTTGTGCGGAATCTTATAATTTTATTGGAACATGGGAGCAAGAGAATGCTAATACTAACTCGTAGAGTAGGCGAGACCCTTATGATTGGTGACGAAGTAACCGTTACTGTTCTAGGTGTTAAAGGAAATCAAGTTCGTATCGGTGTTAACGCACCTAAAGACGTATCAGTTCATCGTGAAGAAATTTACATGCGCATACAAGCTGAAAAGTCTAACCCTAATCCGGGCAATGCTTAATCAATATAGTATAAAATGTGCTAGTTAATGTAACTATGACATTTGTAAAAGCCACTCATTGAGTGGCTTTTTTGTTTATAAAATCAATCGTTTCTTCGTCGAGTATTGCCTTAGAAATGTATTGCATACCGCTTTTACTTTTTAACAGTAGCCCGCAATCGGTGGTAATTATTTCGTTAATGTCGTGCCAAGCTAACTGGTAATTTTTGTAATGATTGGTTGATTTTATTCCGTCTTCGTCGAAGGTGAGAGTGACTTCAGAACCAGACGCTCTGCTTAGCATTTGCCTGGTAACCCACCATGGGCGGCGATAGTAAAAGGCGATGCATTCGAGTAGGGCTAGCATCAGCAAAAATGTACCTAGGTAATGATCTCCTAAACCATAAATACCAAATAATCCCAATACAACAAGCAGTGCTAATAAAAAATATTTAGGTTGCGCGCGTTTACTATAAGGCAGCGATTGGTCGAAGCATTCATAAAAGTAAGGTTTATCGAGTTTATAGGTTGTCGTAAATACCATGCATCTATACTTAAAAGCTATTTTTTATCATTTTAGCAAGCTATGTGGCAAATGCGCAGCTTAAAAAGAATTAATAGTTCAGAGTTTATAATTAATGGGTAGCAACTTGGCGACTAATACTAAACACAAAAAAAAGCGACCAAATGGTCGCTTTTTAAAAAGGGGCTGAATTAGCAATTTGTTTCTTCAGCGTTGACACCTTCTTTTACTTCTTCACAGGCATCTTCTACTTTATTTTGAACATCTGTCACGGCTTCGTCGATGCGTTCACCGGCTTCTTCTGCATGATTGTCTTCACAACCCATAATAAATGCACTTGCGAATAGGCCAATAGCAGCTGCTTTAAGTGTTGATGATTTCATAATGTAATTCCTTGTATATAAATTTAAAAAAGTTCGTTGTTTCTTATCTACCTGGGGCTTTTACCACGTAAGGCGCCAGAGACAAGTGAAATAACCAGTAAAACTAAAAAGATAAAAAATATGATCTTAGCAATTCCTGCTGCGGCTCCTGCAATACCACCAAATCCTAAAACGGCTGCGATTAGTGCGATCACCAAAAATGTAATTGTCCAGCGTAACATTGTCATCTCCTTGATTTATCTAAGTGTTAAAGTGTTGTTTTTATATAAGCGAGTAATATGCCAGTATTTTATTTTGTTTTAAATCAACGGTTTAACTTATCTTTTTGAGTTTGGCTTTATATTAGGTTGGTAGTTTTTACGGTTTTATCTGTAACTTATTCACAGTGGTGTCTGATGAGATAATAAATAGTTTTTACAGTCGTTATTTTGGTAAGACCAATTAACATTTGCTTTGGCAGTTTTTAGTGGATTAGCTCATTAGGTATATTTTTATGTGTTTTTACAGAATATTAGGGTTTTTATATATTCTTTGTTTATAACGAACATTTTTACCATCTATATATATAGGTTAAATAAGCTATTTTAGGTGGTGTTAACCTTATTGGTGATATGTTACTT
>NZ_JASDDA010000059.1:0-20582 GCF_030407645.1 Pseudoalteromonas sp. APC 3495
ACAAAGAGTAAATCGCCCCTAGGCAGAACCCTTCGGGCAGCGCCTGTTTGGTATTGATGCTGCGTTATCGCCTATTTATGGGGAACAACCACACCACATAGGCGCTGCCTTGCCTAAATGCCAAACAGACTGCTGCAAATTTAACCTTGAAAGGTCAACAGACCCTAGCCAATGCGTTATTATTTTTATTCTATTACTCATTGTTAAGCATAACAAAAACAAGGTTACATAATGATAAAAGCGTCAACACCTGAGGATGAACTATCACGGCTAAAAGACTTATATGAGTATGACGTTTTAGACACTGAAGCTGAAAAATCCTTTGACGATTTAACCCAGCTTGCATCTGATATTTGCGAAACGCCAATCTCACTAATAAGTCTTGTTGATCCTGACAGGCAATGGTTTAAGTCAAAGCATGGTATTGATGTAGCCGAAACCGCACGAGATATTTCGTTTTGTTCTCACGCAATTCTAGAAAACCAAGTATTCGAAGTTCAAAATGCACTTACTGACACCCGCTTTCACGATAATCCCTTAGTTACAAACGACCCAAATATTCGCTTTTATGCAGGTGCACCTCTGATCACACCAAGAGGAAACGCTATAGGTACGTTATGTGTTATTAGCGATAAACCAAAAAAGCTTTCAAGCAAACAAATAAATGCACTCACGGTTTTGAGCAAAGAGGTCATTGCGCAATTAGAGCTTCGGCTTAATAATAAAAAGCTGTTTATGGCGTTAGAAAAACAAAAAGAACACAATAAAGAGCTAGAAAAGTTAAAAGAAGCCGCGGATATCGCCAATAACACAAAGAGTAAATTTTTGGCAAATATAACTCATGAGCTGAGAACCCCATTACATGGAATTTTAAATTTAGCTGAGTTTGCTATCTCAGAGACCACCACAGAGGAAAAAAACAGCACCTTAAAAAGCATATTAAAGTCAGCACATTACTTATCAAATATTGTTAACGATATTTTAGACTTTTCTAAAATTGAGGCTGGCAAATTAGAAATTGAACATATCAACTTCAGTCTTAATGAGGTTATTAGCGATGTAATAAAACCCCTGTTACAGCAGGCATCTGCTAAAGGCATAAAGCTGATTACATCGATAGACCCAAAAATAGCAGACAATTTAAAAGGCGATCCTCTTCGGATTTCGCAAATTTTAAATAACCTGTGCTCAAATGCGATTAAATTTACCAACTTTGGCCAAGTAGAACTGAAGATAAGTGTTAAAAATAGTTCATTGCAAACACAAGTACTCACCTTTGAAGTTATTGATACAGGCCTTGGTGTTAATGAGACTGTTCAAGAGCATTTATTTAAAGAATTTCATCAGGCCGACTCATCAAACTCAAGGAAATATGGAGGCACAGGTTTAGGCTTATCAATTTGCGCTCGTTTAAGTGAGTTAATGCAGGGGCACCTTAGCTTTACCAGCAAAATAGATAAGGGCTCCACGTTTACCTATGAGCAAAGCTTTGAGATTGCTTTATTGCCACCAACCTCGAAGCAGTGCACTGATATAACAAACCTTCAAGGTAGTACTGTTTTAATTGCCGAAGATAATAAAATAAATCAGCTTATTATTGTCAAAATGCTCAAAGCACATAATGCTAATTTAATTATCGCAGAGGATGGTAAAGAATGCGTTAAGTACTTCAAGGAGCACTCGGTAGACTTAATTTTCATGGATATACAAATGCCTGAAATGGATGGCATAAAAGCTACGCAAGCTATTAGAGCGCTTCCTACAGGTAAAACAGTTCCGATTATAGCTATGACAGCAAATACCCTAAAACAAGACATTGAGCATTATTTAGATATTGGTATGGATGGCTACTTAACTAAACCGTTTGATAAAGTTAAGATCAATAGCTTACTCAATGTTTATAATCCTAAAAACCTCAACCTAAAAAACTTAGCAGTAAAAATTAGCGATCCTAATGTTTCTAGCGACCGGAAGCTAAAGCAAATATGCAAAGAGTTAAAAGCGCTTATTCCCAATGCTAATCGAGTGAGCCTTTGGTTATTTAATAAGGAATACAGTACATTAAATTGCTTAATTTGCCTTGATGAAAATAATGACGTGTCAAGTGGAACTGTTCTATACACAGAAAACTCCCCTGCTTATTTCAACTATATTTTAGCTAACCAAGTACTCGACGCTTCTGATGCCAGAAATAACGAAGTAACCAAGCCATTCTCTCACTCTTACTTTGAGCCTCTCGATATTTATTCTTTACTTGATTACATTTATACACTTAATAGCAAACCGTTAGGTGTCATTTGTTGTGAAAGTGTGGGCTCAAAGGTAACTTGGAGTCAAGCTGATAAAAAGTCGTTAATCAAAGTCGCAGACGTTACTAACTTGTTTTTATCTAAACAAATAAAGCATGAATAAAACAGGCCTATTTAGTGGCTAAAATTACCACTAAATAGGGATGAAACTATTATCAGCCCTTCGTATTAAGCCTGCTCTAACTCACGCTGGGTTTGTTGTTTATCTGCTTGAACCGGCTTTATTTTAAAGAAAAAAGTATACACAACCGGAACAAACCCTAATGTTAAAATTGTTCCCATTGCAAGACCAAACGCAATAGTGCTTGCTTGGCCATAAAACAAAACATCTTTAGATAAAATGAGCGGCATTAAGCCTATTATTGTTGTACAAGTAGACATTAATATAGGTCGTAAACGTCTTAAAGAAGCGCTGATCACCGCCTCATAATTTTGCTGATTATACTGCTCAGCGGTTTGTTGTTCACTGTGCTCAATTTGTTTACGTTCAATATTAATACGGTCAATTAATATAACCGCATTATTAATGATAATTCCGGCAAGCGCATATAGACCTAAAATAACCATAAACCCAAAGTTTGCCTGCATAATTAACAAACCAAAAGCGGCACCAATGATGATCAATGGCACAGTCAAAAACACAATACTAGTTGCACGGTAAGAGCGAAATTGCGCAATAATAATAAACACCATAATGGCAATACACAGCGGTAAGTTAGCTAAAATTGACGCTTGCGATTCCGCAGAGTCTCCAATTACACCGTCATATTCTATTTCATAACCAGGGGGTAATTTTTCTCTTATTTTATCAAGTTTTCCTTCAATTAATGGCACCATACTTTGCGCCGACATAATCTGATTTTTAGCTTGTACTGTTACAGTACGAAATAAATTTTCACGCGCAATACGCGCAAATTGCGTTTCATAGCGAATGTCGGCCACTTGCATTAAAGGAACATTAACGCCTCGAGCCGAAGAATAAACATTTACGCTGTTAATACGGTCTAGATCGTAACGTTCACTGTTTTGTGCCCTTAACACAATGGGGAATATGTCATCACCTTCACGAAACTCAGAGATTGTGCGTCCCGAAAAGTAGGTTTCTAATGCTTGTGCAACATCGTTTGAACTAACCCCAGCACGACGAGCATTTTGCTGGTTAACCTCAACTTTAAGTGTAGTAATGCGGTTTTCCCAATCACTTTTAATATCGAATGCGCCGTCTGTATTACGCAATAAGGTTTTAATTTCCTCGCTAATAGAATAAATATAATTACTGTCTGGGCCTTTAATTTGAATCTCTATCAGTGAAGAATCTGATGGCCCTAAAAACATTTTAGTGGCGCGCCCCATAACTTCAGGAAAGTCTTGAGCAAACATGTCGCGCACGCTATTTATTGTTGGCTCAGCTAGTTTTCGCTCTCCAACATCAATCATAAAGAATGCTTTTGAAGGCTCAGGATCAATCGGTGTGAGTGACAAAACAAACCGTGGCCCGCCAAATCCACCATAAGCAGCATATTTTTTAATATGCGGAAAACGTGCTTTATCATCCAATTTTTTTAAAATGGCTTGTATCGTTGCATCAGTTTTACGCATTGACGTACCAGCTGGCATATCTAAATACACTAAAATTTGTGCGCGGTCGGAGTCTGGAAAAAACTTAGCTGGCACTAAACTCATAGCCCAACCACCAACAAAAAACAGCCCCAATATCACAACAACAAAAGCTATACGAGCGCGCATAATTCGTCTTAATACTTTTTCATAAAGCGGACTAAGGCTATCGAAAAATCCATTAATTTTCCGGCGAATAATATTTTGCCTTTGCCTCGTTTCCTTTTTCACAAAGCGATGACACAAGTAAGTAGTAAAGGTAAGGCTCAACGCCCATGAAATAAGCAATGCAATTAACACCACCAGCGAAATAGAGCGTGTATATTCACCCGCACTACTTTGCGCCAACATCAATGGCAAAAACACAAGAATAGTAGTCAACGATGAGGTTAAAGAGGGTATCGCAAGCGTACCCGAGGTATTACGAATAGCTTCGTCACGCGTTTCGCCCTCTTCGATACGCTTTTTAAAATCTTCAGCCATTATTATGCCATCATCAACCAGTAGCCCAAGCGCTATAATTAACGTGGCAAGCGACATACGCTCCAGCGGAATACCCATAAAGTTCATAATTGAAAGCGTGATTAAAATAGCTGCAGGTACAATCGAACCTACAATCAAGCCGGTGCGTAGACCTAAAAACATAATAACCACAATAGAGACAACAACAATGGTTTGTAACACACTAAAGCTCACACCAAATACAGCATCGGCAACCACATCAGCTTGTCGGGTAATATTTTTTAATTGATAGCCCGCAGGTATAGTTTGATTAATTTGAGCTATCATCGCTTCCATTTTAGGAGTGAACTTCAGCACATCCGCTTGTTCATCCTTAGAGATTGCAAAAATAATGGCCTGACGGCCATTGTAGTAACTTGTTCTTGATGGGGGGTCGATCACTTCACGGCTTATTTTGGCAATATCACGTAATAAGATGGTTTGTGATTGATTGGGAACAGTGATCAGCGTATTGCGTATATCAGCTAGGCTTTGGTAATTCCCAGAAGGCTGGATAATAAAGTTTTCACCATCGGCATCAATAATGCCACTGGGACGTATAATATTTTGATTTTTTAAAGCCGCAATCAATTGTGTGGGTGCAATCCCTAACTGAGCGAGCTTAGCGTTTTTAGTTTCAATAAAAATACGCTCTTGCTGAATGCCTAAAATATCAATTTTTTTTGTGCCTTCGACTTGATGCATCATATCGGCAATATGTTGCGCCACATCTTGGCGATCCCCCATGCTATAAGCGGGATCTGCAATAAGTGCCACCGTTAACACGGCAACATCACCAAAATCATCATTAATCACATAAGGTAAAGTACCACTGGGTAGCTCACCTCGAACCGCGTTAATTTGGTCACGCAGTATATCCCACTGCTGATCAAACGCACTTTGCTCAACACTTTGCTTGAGCTCTGCGTGAATAATAGAGCGACCTGGAATAGATACTGAACGAATTTCGGCAATACTGGGCATTTCACGTATCGCTTCTTCGAGTGTTTTAGTGATCAACAGCTCTACTTTTTTTGCGCTCATGCCAGGGTAAGCGGTTGTTACAACCGCCTCACGAATTTTTATTTTAGGATCTTCTTGTTTGGGTAGTTGATAATAACTAAATGCGCCAAATAGCATAAGGCCAAAGACGATGGCCAGCATCAAGCGATTATGATCAAGAGCAAGCTCTGAAATAGTAGGGATTTTCATCGTTTAAATCTCCGTCACGGGTTATGGATTAAGGCGCTTGATTTCACCCTCGATAAGCGTCACTTTTTGCCCATCGTGTAAAAAAGCCATTCCCGCATTAACAATTCGCTCCCCTTCTTTTAAGCCTTTAATTTGCGCTTTCTGCGCAAAAAACGTTACTACGTCCACGGTTATTTTTTGTAAAACATAACCTGCTTGTTGTGATTCAGCTTGCGCTGTAGGTAACAGCTTAAAAACAAAATGCTGATTATTTTCTTGCGCCATAATCGCACTTACAGGTACTACAAAAGCATCTGTGGCTTCTTGCTGTTGTTTAAATTGTACTTCAGCACTCATACCCGTTCTAATGTCTGCAACATCATTTGCAGATATTTTTAAAATAACAGGAAACGCATTCGCGCCTTGAGCAGCTGTGCCAATTTCTTTAATTTTGGCATTTAACGTTTTATCTAATGCTGAAATAGTCACTTTAGCAGGCTTATCAATAGCTAATGAGGAGAGAATCGCTTCAGGGGCAAGGGTAGAGACTTCAAAATTTTCTTTACCTTGAATTATAAATGCAGACGTATTTGGGCTTACCTGTTGTGAAGGTTCAATATTACGTTTTGAAATAGTCCCTGCATAGGGCGCAATTAGCGTGGTATCTTGTAACTCTTCTTTTGCCATCGCTAGTCGAACTTTAGCAATCTCGACTTTATCTTTGGCACTCTCATATTGCGACTTTGCTACATCGTATTGCGCGCGTGACACAGCGCCATCATCAACCAGTGATGCTTTGCGCTCAAAATCTTGCTTAACATTTAGCAGCATAGCCTTCGCATTAGAGACCTGCCCTTCGCCCTCTTGCACTGCCAATAAATACTTTGTTTGTTCCAGCCTAGCTAACGGCTCACCTTTTTCAAAAGCCTCACCAATTTCAAAAAAAACGTCTTCGACCTTTCCGCTAACCTCAAACATTAAAGTGGCTGTGTTAGCAGGTTGGATAACACCTGATAAAATACGACTATCAAACGATTTAGTTTTATTTAACTCTATGACAGAAACAGGTTTTAATTTTTGCTCAGAAACTTGCTCTTCAGAGCACCCTGACAACATAAAAATAATAACGAAACAAACAGCTATATAATTCATAATTTCCCTTGATAAATAGTGTATTCAAACTGGTTGTACTACCAAACTAACCACAATCAATATTCACAGTGAGCCATCTAATTTAAAGTATGGCTAACATTGTTATCACCCTGAAAGCTTAGGTATAATGCAATATTCCGGCTGTATTTTTAGCCTCTAAATTGGATCTCCACATGAAAAAACTATCTGCTGTGCAAGTAAAACAACAAGCTCTCGTTCTCAATGTTGCTGACAAAATAGAAGAGCAAGGCCGTGCTGAAATCCCAGGTATGCTGCAATGCTGGTTTGATGTGGAATATCATTTATTTCCAGGTTCTTTACTAATGTGTTTTCAATTTGAAAACCAACAAGCACTTACAGCCGCAGAGCCAGAGCTACTGAAGTGGCAAAAACGCTTAAGCGGTGCCATGCTCAAAAAAGGCGTAATTTTAAAAGATATGCGCAAACATTTAGTATTTACCCTAAAAGGGCCTGACGACTAAACCACTTATAATGAATGCGCACTCTATTTTGGTGCGTTTTCCAAATTAAACTCATTAACGTGCTTAATCAGCTCAGGAAAAAACGCTAAAAAGAGCTCATCTAGCTCACTATAATGGCGGATTATATCTTCAGAGGTACCTGCAAAATTATTAGTAAAGCGAATTCGTTTAGCAATATTATCAAGCGCCCGCCCCACCCCATCAATGCTTTCGTACTCCTTAAACCAATCGTTTTTCGTCATACTGGTTACTACACGCTGCATTTTCTGTGGCATTACAGGTATACGCCTGTCCAAAAGGCCATAACTGGTGTGCTTAAAATCAATTAGTGATTGGTTATTAAACTGCTGCCAATGCGCAATAAGAAAATGATCAAACACCACATCAACTGCCACACCTGCAAAGCGCCTGCGCTTGGCTGAAAAAAACTGCTTAGCTTCTTTTACTAATGGATGTGTGTCAGTAAATTTATCCACCAAATAATGGTTATCTAGCGCACTTTTTACAGTTGTAGGTAGATGCGTTACCTGTCGTTGGCCACCAAAATCTCCCAGCAAATTGCCAAAATGAGAATCAGCTGTAGGCTTTGCTAAATAAAGGTGGGCTAAATAATTCATTGGTTCCCATATAGATTAATATACTAAACGCAGATAGTTTTAAAAATCAAACGCGTAAAAAGATGGAACACAGTTCCACCTTTATACATTTTAGATACTGATAGCGCATTCTAAAATATTACGCTTTTGAAACCTTGCTTGCACCAGCATTATCAAGAATTTCTTCAACACTATTTTTGTTATCGCTGTTATATTTAACACCGACGAGTATTGAACCTTTCTCAATTGCGTCTTCATAATACTTAATTTCATGTTCTGGAATAAATGCGCCGATTGCTGCGCCTAAAGTCCCACCAACGGCAGCACCTCCGCCACCAGCTGCAAGTGCTGAAACCAAAGGACCTGCAACTAATAAGCCGGCACCACCAGAAGCGACTGCTCCAACAGCGGTAAAACCACCAATAATTGCCGCTAACACGCCACCAGATGCAGCGCCCAACAAACCGCCCTCTGCAGCTTTGGTCCCTTCATCTACAGCAAAGTCTTCCTTTGTATACGAGTCGTTAGCGACAATGCTTATATCCGCCTCACTTACACCTAAAGCTTCTAATCTATAAATTGCTAATGTTGCTTGTGATGCATTATCGAATAACCCAGTAATAACAGTACTCATAATAACTCCTTTATTTGTTTAAGAAAGTACGCTTAGTAATTAGCAACATTCAAACCAAAGTTTTAATCCTTTAAAATCAAATAGATAAATAAAAAAGCAGAGTAAAGCTCTACGTTTTAAAGTAAAAGTTGCTAGAAGTTGTAAAAAGTTCACACACATAGGTATTACTCAAGCGATTGAAATATGAGTAGAATTACAAAAAGACTAACGTTATTAGCATTGTTCTTCTAAAAATATCAACAACCCACGTTCATAGCGACTCAGGTACTTAGTCTTACGGGGTAGTTTGTCTAAGTTATTAAAGTCCTTTAGAGCTTCCTTGCCTCCTTTACACAGCTCAATCAACTTTGGATGAATATATGAATTACGAGCTATTGCTGGGGTATTCCCTAAATTACTTGAAACGCTATCCAACATATCTTTAAGCGAAAGCTGGCCGTTTGATTTATGTAAGACTTCAAATGCCAAAACACTGGCCCGCCATGTTCTAAAATGTTTTGCACTAAACTGCTCGCCCATAACACTTTGAATAAACTCATTCACCTCTTTGGAGGTAACATCACAATACTCGCCTTCATCGATATATTGGAATAAGCTCTGCCCAGGCAAATCTTGCAACTGCTGTATGATAGAGCTAAGCACTTTATCTGTTATGTTCACTTCTCTTTGCTTACCGGATTTTGCTTTATACTTTAAGCGAATATTTTTACCCGTTAGTTTTGCATGCCGGCTACGCAATGTTGTAGCACCAAAACTATTATTATGTTTGGCATTTTTTTTAGAGCCAACGCGCAGGGCTCCAAGATCCATTAAACGTACAACGGCTGCGATCGTGCGCTGGTAATCTAGCTCATTACCTCGCAAATATTCCGATAGTTTTGCTCTTAACAAAGGCAGTTTATTTCCAAATAAAACACATGCTTCAAACTTTTTAAGCTCTTGCTGCTCCCTAAACTCGGGATGATAAAAGTATTGCTTGCGGCCTTTGCTGTCGTAGCCAGTAGCTAAAATATGCCCATTTTCTTCTGGACATAACCATACATCTTTGTATGCGGGGGGAAAAGCGAGATTGTCTAACCGCTTTATTTCATCGTTATCATGTATTTTCTTTCCTGCAGGATCATAATAAACCCATTGGTTTTCATGCCTCTTACGAGTTATGCCCGGCAAGTTATCATCAACATAAATTAGTTTCATTTTATTCCTTTAAATTTTTGTAATCCTCAAATAAAACGGTGCCATCAATAACAAGGGCTAGTTCTCACTAGCCCTTGTTATACGATTTATCGACTCCAATACCTAAGGTTACGAATTTTTGAGACAAACTCACTTGCGGAAATTTTATTTAAATCCAACCAGCCATCATCAAGTTGTCCATTTAAACCAGTAGCCTCGATTAAAGGAGCTGCTTTATCACTAAAGCCGATATACTTCATATGTGCATAAGCATCACTGACAAAATCTTTCGCCTCCGGTATTTCAGCAAGCTTTTTGGCGCCTTCATTAGTGGTAAGCAGAGCTATTGCGTCGTAAAGCACCGAAGGTCCGCCGTTAATCACCTGATCGGCCTCAACAATCTCGCCCTTACTATTTTTAGCACCACCAACTTGAGCCGCAATAACTTCATGGCTTGCACCTTCCTCTTTAAGGCTTTGTATTAATAAATTAAAGGTTTCAGCATCAAAACCATCACTTACTAATATACCAAGCTTCCTGCCTTTAAATGTATTTGGCGCATTTTTTAAAATGCTTAGCGCATCAGATACTGGTAAATCTTGACGGGTATCAAGCGCCGCTTCTGCCGCATCTGGCATAGTTTGTAAACCTAAACCCAATGCAACTTTCTCAGCAAGCTTGTTATCAATGTTTAACAGATGAGAAACCACGCGCTCTCTAATACGTAAATGCTCTACTTTAGATAACTCAAAAATTAAAGCGTCTTGAATATGCGTTTGCTCAACGTCGGTTTGACTTAAATAAAATTGTCGTGCTTGGCTATAGTGATCACTAAATGTTTCTGAGCGATAGCGTAATTTACCCCCGTCAGTTTCAGATTCTGAGCTTTTGAATCCGTGTACAGGGCACTCTCGCGGGTTGTTTTCCCCCCCGCTGAATGAATTAGGTTCGTAATTAACCCGGCCTTTAGGGTTCTGCATTGCCATGTGGCCATCTTGAAGAAAATGTCTCATCGGGCATTTTGCTGCATTAATAGGAATTTGTGTGAAATTAGGCCCACCTAAGCGTTTGGTTTGTGTATCTAGGTACGAAAAATTACGGCCTTGCAATAAAGGATCGGGAGTAAAATCAAGTCCTGGTACTATATTCTGTGTGCAAAATGCAACCTGTTCGGTTTCTGCGAAGAAGTTGTCTACGACTCGATTGAGCACCATTTTACCAATAATTTTAACTGGTACTTGCTCTTCGGGTATCAGTTTGGTGGCATCAAAAACATCAAACTCGAACTCTTCAGCAAATTTTTGATCAAATACTTGAATGCCCAACTCCCATTCCGGATAGTCTCCATTATTAATTGATTCCCACATGTCACGACGATGAAAATCAGGATCAGCGCCATTTAATTTCAATGCCTCATTCCAAACCACTGACTGCATACCGCCTTTAGGTTTCCAGTGGAACTTAACAAATTTTTCTTCACCTTGTGCATTAATAAACTTAAAAGTATGAACGCCAAATCCTTCCATAAACCTTAATGAGCGCGGGATAGCTCTATCTGACATTGCCCACATAACCATGTGCATGGATTCTGGCGACAAACTTACAAAATCCCAAAAATTATCGTGGGCTGTTTGCGCTTGCGGAAAACCACGATCTGGTTCTGCTTTTGCGCTATGTATAAGGTCGGGAAACTTCATCGCGTCTTGAATGAAAAAAACTGGGATATTATTGCCTACCAGATCCCAATTACCTTCCTGCGTATAAAACTTAACGGCAAAACCTCGCACATCACGTGCTAAATCAGGCGATCCCTGATTACCCGCCACTGTTGAAAAGCGTGCAAAAACAGGTGTTTTTTCACCTTTACGTTGAAAAATATCAGCAGAAGTCAAATCATCTAAAGCATCATACGTTTCAAAGTAACCATGTGCTCCATACCCTCTTGCGTGAACAACTCGCTCAGGAATTCGCTCGTGATCAAAGTGAAACAACTTTTCTCGTAACACATGATCTTCCAATAGTCCTGGTCCGCGTTGACCAGCTTTTAATGAATTTTGATTATCACTGATAGGGCAACCTTGTGCGGTTGTCATTACGGGATGGTCTTTATTAGCTTTTTGATGAAGCTCTCCTGCATGTCCTTTATTATTTGCGTACTTAAATGACTCTGCCATAACTTTTCTTCCTTAAATGATTTTTTGATTGCTATATTTTTAAAGGGTTAAAAAACAATAACCAAGCAAAAAAAAGACCATACCTAAATAGCTTTAAAATCAATAACTAAGAAAGAAGTGAAAATATTTTACCAATACAAACTATAAAAATTACACAACTAATGTAAGCTTTCCTCAGAGCATCATTTTATTCTGATTTTCATTATTACTGTATTTTTACAATGATAGATTTAGTGAGGACTTTGTCTTTATTGAGGGCTCAGAAAGGTTTGAACGTAAATGTTACTCGGCTTTATTCTTATTTAAAATAGCGTTCTGCTTTTGTACATGTCAGTTTAGGTAATAAAAATTTACTCGCTTTATCTGGGCATAGTTTCTTTAAACGGCTTACTGCATAACGCCCACACCTTGATAAAGTATATAACTCTTATTTTTCAGTAACACCTAGCGCAGATTGATAACTCAACTGATAAAGCACCTTAAGCAATAACATCTGTCTCTGCGGTTGAGTGATAGATTTGCCCGAGTAAATTACTATATAAACAATATAAAAGATTTTTAAAAAATGATAAAAACATCTTTATTCCTTTAAAAACGCATCTAATAGTGATTATTTAGTCAATTACCTAACTCAGTTATGCGCTGCATTGATATTAAAATATTGATGCTAATATTCTTCAAAACTATCCAATCAATTACAATTGTATTTTAATAATTCAGTAAAGAGTCAGGCCAATTTTGTTATCACTGTTGTTGCATTTTTTCGGTGCTGCATGAGTCATAAAACGCCTTGCTTAGCCTTTAATACAAAATGCTATTTTCTATTGTAACCAGGGCTACTCACGCATTATGACAACAAGCTTTTTAAGTCAATCACAACAGGTCGCACTGCAACAAGCACTTATCAACAGTAAACTGTTAAACAGCGACGTAGTAACGAGTGATAACCCACCATCACAAGAACAACAAGCCTATGGCTGTATCGCTGTAATGCTCTATCGCTTTAATTTACAAAAAATCAAATGGCCCTCTTTTTTAAAAGCAGCTATAAACACTGCAAGTAATGAGTGCTCGTGGTTAACCCGCGAACTTGCCAGATGCCAGCAAAGCTACAAAGCCCAGCCTAATGACGCTGTAATAATTGAACAAAGCGCATTTTTTTGTGGCATTTTTAGCGAAGAGCTCGCTTATATTGACACTTTACTTGGAACAGGTGCACAGCCTGAATAAAGTGATGGGGCAAGCATCGTTAAGCCTGCCCCAAGGATAAATTAAAAGCTATATTTTAAGCTCAGCTTATAATTAACTGGCTCACCGGGTTGAGTCCAAATTGCAGAGTAAGAATTTGAGTAATATTCTTTATCAAGCACGTTATTAATGTTCAGTTGTACCATCACATCTTCATTAACGTTGTAAGTTGCGAACAAATTCACCAACGTATACGAAGGTAAGTAATACGTAGGGTCTATGGTTTCACCTAAGCGTTCCCCCTCATACTGAACAGCTATACCAACGGTCGCATTTAAATCGATTAAATCATTTAATTCTCTTTTAATACGCGCATTTGCACTGTGTTTAGGAATATTAAGTAAAGGGCTACCTTTTGGTAATTTTACCCACCAATCTGTATTAACCGTGTCGTTTGCTGTTTTTGCATCGGTGTAGGTATAGGCAAAATCAAATGACGTGCGCTCTGTAATATAACCGTGTAAATCAAACTCAACGCCTTCGCTAGTTACCTCGCCTAACGCCGTCGACACGCCTGCTTGCAAATCTGTGGTCAACATATTACTTTTTTCGGCGCTAAATACAGTAAAGCTGCCATTTAGGTTATCGGTGCTAAATTTAACACCCGCCTCAATAGAGGTTGTTGATTCTGGCTTAAATGCATCACCGTTTATATCGTAACCACTGTTTGGCCTAAAACCTTCCGAGTAACTGCTGTAATACTGTATGTCGTCTGAGTAAGCATACACTAAGCCTATTCGTGGGCTAAATGTATTCTGATTGCTTTTAGACTGACTTTGATTAATGTGATTATCTATTTGCTGATCAAACCAATCATAACGACCGCCTACTTGGACTTTCCATTGCTCAGTGATGTCGATTTGATCTTGAATATAAACCCCGTAACTGTGCTGTACTTCAGTGCTGTTAAATAAAAGTGAGCCTTCGGGTGCTGTTTGCCCATACACGGGGTTATACATATTGATTGCATAGCGCGTATCTTCAAGCGTAGGGCGGTATCTGTACCAGAGTTTGTCAAAATCAAACTTGCTGGCATCTGCGCCAATTAATAAGTGATGGGTAAACCCAGCAGCAGTAACGCTACCACTTAGCTCAGTGCGCGCTGAGATGTTTTTAGTTTGAAAATCACGCTCGTTATGTTGCCGACTTAAGGTTTCGCCATCAGTAAAATAAAGCTGCCTGCTAGGGGCGAGTTCAGCATCACTCGATTCGCTTATAAATTTAGAATCGCTATAGCTAAGCCCATTTAAAAGTGACCATTGCCCTATTTGATGCTCAAAGGTCAGTTGATGAGAAATCGCATCAACCTCTGTTGGTTCATCGCTTGGCTCACCTAAAAACGTTTCAATAGGTAATGCGTCTATCTTCCCATCTAGAGCAACAATACCACGGTCAAACGTCATATTCTGATCAACATACTCTAGTTCATAATTTAATTTTGTTGTGTCAGATATTAACCAAAGAACTGAAGGTGTGATCACTGTTTTTTTATTTTCGTGGTAGTCTCTAAAACCCTCACCGTCTTCAATTGCACCGTTTATTCTAAAAGCAACTTGATCATTAATTGCATTAGTGTAGTCGCCTTCAGCGCGATAACTTTGCCAGCTACCGGCTGATACTTTCAAAGAGCCTTGTTCTTCAAACTGTGGCTTTTTAGTGATGATATTAATAGTACCGCCAGGCTCAGAACGGCCATAAAGAGCAGAGCCAGGCCCTTTCATCACTTCTACATAATCAATATTGCTAGTATCGCGGGTACCACTAAAACTTCGACCCGATGAAAAACCATTAATTAAAAAGCCTGAAGGAATATTCTCATCGCCTACTAACCCACGTATTGCAAAGCTTTCCCACAATCCACCAAAATCATTTTGTTCAGAAATACTCGGCGTTAAATCAAATATATCGGTGAGTGTAGTCACTCCTGCGTCATCGAGGTTTTCTGCTGATATAAACTCAATACTTTGTGGTTGCTCGCTTAAAGGCACATCGCCACGAAAAGCTTGTCTAACCCCCGAAACCGCTATTTTCTCAATGTTATCTGATGCTGAAGCTGCGTATACAGAAGGCGCTAAAATGGTACTTATAGCAATTGTTAGGGCTGATATTTGGTATCGATTTATTAAGTTCATTCTATCTCTTAGATATCATACAAGCTTAATCGGTTAAGTTTTCACTAAAAAATTTTTTAACTAGAGCCGATTAAATAAGCACGAAATGCAAATGGTAATAATTGTTATTTGCAATAATATACAAACAGAATAAAAAGAGCTACCCTACAGCAACAAATTTTACAAAGTTATTAGGGGTTGTTTTTATTTTTGAGTTAAACGTATTCAACATCGAAAAATAAATACCTCCTAAAATTTAGAGAAAAAATGAAAATATTACCTTTCGCCTGCATGGCATTAGTCACTTCAATATCAAGCGCATACAGCGAACAAGCACAGGCTCATGCAATATGGTTTGCAGAGCGCTCATCACAGGTAGCTTTTATATATGGCGAAGGCGCACAAGATTTAGATACCGTAAAACGACAAAATAAAATTAAAAGCATTACTGGCTATAATAAAAACTGGCAACAAAAAAACGTAAAACTTATTGAATCAGGGCCTATGATGCTGCTAAGTGATAAAAGCGTTTATGCGGTTACTGGTCTGCTCGATAATGGGTTGTGGAGTAAAACAAAAGAAGGTGAATGGTTTGCTAAAGGTCGAGATGAAATCCCCAATGCACTATTAAGCGAACATACTAAAAAGTACGCAGTACATTTGCGTGGCCCGCTTGCCCAAGTACCTGCACTTAAAAATCAGCAATTACAAATCCTACCTGTAGGTAACGAATTTTCAGATCAAAAAGGCGCAATAGTCAGCTACCGCATAACTTTCAATAGCAAAGCGGTTCAAGGCGCTAAAGTAATCAATGATTTAGTAAACGACCCAGATCAAGAGCCAATAATTAGTAATGATGACGGCTTGGTCACATTGCCATTGCGTAACCAAGGCTTAAACGTAGTAGCCGCAATCTATGACGAAAAAAGCACAAATTTAAATGTATTTGATAAAACAGAGCATTTAGCCACACTCTCATTTGTTTTACCCCATGCTGCAGAGTAAAAGCAAACCTCGCCGCTCAACATTAAACAGCCATCTAACCAATATGTTTTATGTTGGCTACACAAGAGTAACTTGTTAATTAATAGGCATAAAAAGTGGCAAATTATATTTATATAACTTGCCACTTTCTTTAACGTATCACTGCCCTAATGGTTGGATTTTCTCTTTTAAAACATCCCGTATATAGAGCATCTGCACTGTGACAATAATTGATACTAACAACGGCGTTGAAAGCGCCAAGCCATGAATTCCAAACATAGCGCCCATCAATAATTGCCCACCAAGCATAACTGCTGGCGGCAATGAAACAGCTGTTCTTTGCACAAACGGTGTTATTACATTACTCTCGAGCACTTGTACAACACCGTACACGACTAGTACATACGCAGCTTGGGTTGGGCTATTGAGTAACGCGACCAATACTGCAGGTATCAAAGCGGCAATAGGTCCTATAAATGGCACAAACGATAACAAACCCGCAAGCAATGCCAACGCCATTATCAATTTCATATCAATAAGCCACAAACCTAACGCGGTTAAAAGCCCGACCACAATCATTGATGTTGCACGGCCCATTAACCATAACTTCAATGCATAATATACACTGTGCATTACTTCACTTATGCGGCTACGTTTATCACTTGGAAATAAAAATAGTAACCCTTTTTTATAGGGTTTAGGGTGCAATGCGAGGTAAAAACCAATAAATAAAATAACAAATATATCAGCAAGTGAACCAAATAAAGTAGAAAAGACCCCGGAAACTTCCCCCATCAGCTTTCTTGGTGAAAGTGGTGCTTGTTGCCATTGCCCTTGCGCCCACTGAAGCAGAGCCTCGCCCCACTCTTTACCCTTCAAGTAACCTTCTAACTGTTTTACCCCACCAGTTATTTGCTCTCTAAGCTGTAACAACTGATCCATAATAGCAGGGCCAACCAAGTAGCCAGCAAGTATTAATAACCCTAATACGGTAGCAGTAACAAGCATTACCAGTCCCCATCGGGGTAAAGGTAGCCAACGCTGCAACAGGCTCGCAAGCCCTATTAAAAAAACACCAAATAAAATCCCGCCAAATATAAGCAATAACACATACGATAATTGCCATAGCAGCATAAATAAGCCTATTGCTAAAGCTGTAATGCCAATGGTTGCTAATAGTCTGCGAATGTAATTGCTATCAGAGCTCATTGCTTCTCCCTTTGCTTGGTATAGCATGCACTTAATAAAGTTAATGCCTATACATTCAATGCAATTAAAATTTTGCAAAGTACAGTTTTATCAGTTTTAGTGCTTTTTTAACAGTCTCCTATATAAAACGGCTCGTTTTGTTATGAAGGAAAGACACCATTTACAGGCTCAATTGATATAGCTTAATGCGTGAGTGAGGCTAAAAATAATACTGACACTAAACGATGACAGAGGCGATAACCAAAGGCTCAAATTCATAGGGCGTTCTTTACCCAAGCCATAGCGCGTATTCTCACCAATCGAGGCCATTACTAGGTCCATAGCCATATTTAAATTGGTTGAAAAAGTAACAATACTTGGTTTTTGAATAAAAACATCAAGAAAACACAGCTGCCTGCTTGAATGGAACTTTCTAATGTCACTTGCAAAACGAGCCTTCTTTGAGAACTCTTGGTAAAGAGATAAAACTTAAATAAGATTTTATCTCTTTTAAATTAAACTTTTAATTAAATTAGCTGCCCAACAAAGTTAACACTATTATGGGCTAAAATAGGGAACAACAAGCTTCCTGTACGCTCTCTTAGCCAAAGCAAAATAAAACCGTAGCCACCCGTTAGTAAAATAGCGGGGAAAGAAAAGTGCCACTCTCCACCATTAAACATAACGCCATGAACTAGTCCAAATAACACCACTAAAAGCAACCCTGCAATGTTAATTGACGCACCACCTAAACTGTAGCGTTCAGATATAATTGCCAAAGATATACAAAATAAAAGAATCCCTCTAAACATAGGCTCTTCATCAAAGCCTGGCATTGTTGCTTGATAAAGTAAGGTTTCTAAATCGTAATTAGGTTCACCACTCCAAAAAAGTGATACAACTATCTGTAAAATGATAAACAAGCACATAACTGTAAAAGCGGGTTTTATAGAATTTTCATTTTGCCTAAAAGTGAAACCAGCATCCGCAATACGAAAGTTAGTTTTAAATTTAATTAAAGCTAATAGTACAACTAACCAAAGGATTATTGCCGCTATCTTTCCAGACCAATTCCAAGACAAATCAGGAAAAAGCATATCCAAGGGAATAACCTTTCCACCTTTAAACAAAGCAAAAAAGTAGCAAACTAAAATACCTAACGAAATCAAAGACCACATTAGATTTAAATCAACTTTTTTAATTGCTCTTAATATCAAAACTAAAAGTAATATAACGCCGACATTTGCAAATAAACTTATAAATAGATCTTCCATGAATACCTCTTTTATAAAAGGCTATTTCTAGCACTTATTTTATTATTGTTTTAAGTAGTACCTAATACTAATCCTAAATTAGGTACTATTAAACAATTAGTTATAAAAGAGGTAAGCACTCTAGGTGCAAACAGGATGTTTACAGCAATTAATACTTATATGTCGTTTTGGGGTGGGTATATTTAAAACCAAATGGGTGACCCCTTTCGTTCCTTTTATTCCTAAAACAAGAGGTATAACCCTTTGGTTTTTAAAACTAATCGAAAATGAAACCTTAAAAAATATTCTAAATTAATTTGTAATGTAGTTTTATTAAATTTGTTTTTTATTTAAAGATACTGCTTTGCCTTTGTACATGTAAGCTTAGGTAATGGAAGTTTACTCACTTTGTCTGAGCATAACTTATTTAAAAAATTGACTGCAAAGCGTTCGCACCTTGACAATGTATACAACTCATATTCCTCAGTAACACCAAGCGCAGATTGATAACTCAACTGATCAAAGTATTCATTAGTGCCTAAAGCAATAACATCTTTTTCTGTCTTTCCAGATGAGTGATAGATTTTCCCTAGTAAATCATTGGTAAAATCAACAATCGTATTACTTTCAGATAAATCATTTTTAAGTGAGCAAACACTAAGATAAGGTGTCGCTTTGCCTACATCAAAATATAAATCATTTCCTGCCGCAAATTGACTAAAAAATATAGTGCTCAAAAAACAAAAGGGTTTAACCAGTCCCACCTTACATTTCTCCATGTATTAAGTAGATTATATATTCTCAAAGATTCACAGCGACTAATAATCTAATATTTACTGATTCCGTTGCAGGCTAAGGTTTAGAGCTGGCTTTTTAAGTATTCCATTTGCTTTTTCTGCCGTCTTTTAAGCCTTTTAGTAACATTAACACTCACCTTTAAATACTTACTTTTAAAAAGTAGCAATATAAATGAATTAAAAATCATAAATAAAAATGAAAGTTCTAAACCATTAAATAAACGTTCACTTTTTTGCTCAAATATTAAACCTAAAATATAAACTAGGGACACAGCTATAGAGCACCCAGCAACTAAGCGGTAAACTTTAATAACCCAGCTTCTACCAGTAGATATGAGCGCCCCAAGAAAGATAAACACACATATGCCAATAAAAAACCCGATAGCCCTAGGCCCAAGTTCATTTATAGCATCGTAAGGCCAAAGCATAACTAACATTGTAAATGCTAATGATGAGTAGCTAATAACGCTTGATACAATAGCTAAAGCACAGACTAAACTGTATTTTAATTTTGATATTGAATTACTCTGTAAGCTAGTAGCTCTCATTTCACTGACGATCACCTAACTATTATTCAAATAATACAGATGAAAACATTAATAGTGCGCAAAGCATAAAAATTACAAAATACACTTTAAAGAATCTCGAGACGTGAGCTGGTACCTTGTTTCTATCATTTAATAAATTATACCGTTTTGCATACCAATCAAATAAAAATACACTGCCATAATGAAGCAAACCATGAAGCGCCATAAAAATATTTAGGGAATAGTAGCGATTTCCATGCTCTAAAATATCTTCAACCGTTCTGAGCTTTTTTGCTTTTAAATAAAAAGCTAAAGGTAAAAGAATGATAAAAATAACACTTAAGCCAACACCAAAAAATATCAAATCCATTATTTAATCAACAAAAAAGAAAAGCAGTTAATCTAAACAAAGTAGGCCATTAAGCATGCTAATAAAAACATAAGGCTAAATGTTATAAACAAAATATAATAAAGCTTAAACCACATCTGCAAATTTTTGGGTACCTTTTCTCTCTCCTCTATTACCTTATAACGCCTAGCATACCAATCGAATAGAAATATAGAACCGTAATGCAATGCTCCGCTACCAGCAGTTATGATATTTAATGAGTAAAAACGATTTCCATCATCTAGAACATCCTC
>NZ_JASDDA010000060.1:0-20315 GCF_030407645.1 Pseudoalteromonas sp. APC 3495
TGCTTGTTGACATTAGAGGTTACTCTTCATACATTAAGGGCATGAATATAAAATACTCACTTACTTTCTTATCTTTTTTTAGCTTCTTTATATAGAAGAGGCTTCCCTGTTTGTGAGATAAAATCAATCGAATAGTAAAGCCTCCCAACTGGGAGGCTTTTTTGTTTACGCTGTTAAATACAGTGACATTTTTGGAATGAGGAAAACCAAATGAGCAATGATGTTTTAGACACGCTTAGGCACGATATAAATGAAATCGATTCTGACCTACTTGTGTTATTAGCGAAGCGACGCCGTATTAGCCATGGTGTTGTTGAATATAAGATAGCGAATAATAAACCAATTCGTGATGAAGCACGTGAATTAGCATTACTCGAAAAATTAATCGGTTATGGTAAATCTCTTGGTTTAGATGCCTACTATGTAAATAATGTTTTTCAAACCATATTAGAAGACTCAGTATTACATCAACAAGCTATGCTGCAAAAAAACCTCAACCCTGATGCGCTAAGTGAAACCCATCGGGTGACCTATTTAGGCGGACAAGGATCTTACAGTCAACTTGCGTGTCATAAGTACTTTAGTCGCCGACCAGGCAAATTAATTGAAATTGGCTGTAGTTCTTTTGATGAGATCACCGGTAAAGTAGAAAATGGCCAAGCCGACTTTGGCTTGTTACCTATTGAAAATACCAGCTCAGGCAGTATTAATGAAGTATTTGATTTACTCCAGCACGCGCAAGTCTCTATTGTCGGCGAAGTCACTCACAGCGTAGAGCATTGTTTATTAGCCGCCCCAGACACAGAACTTAACCAATTAACCAAAGTGTTTGCTCACCCGCAACCGTTTGCTCAATGTAGCCGTTTTTTACAAGGGCTTGGCGATTTGCAGCATGAGACCTGCGATTCAACATCGAGTGCATTAAAATCAGCACTTGAAACACCTAACAGTGCGGCTATTGGCTCTGCACAAGCAGGTAAAAATGTAGGGCTTGAAGTCATTAAGGCCAATCTTGCTAATCAAAAAGAAAACCATAGTCGCTTCATTGTGGTTGCACGTAAACCGCTACATGTATCTAAACAAATCCCCACTAAAACCAGTTTAATTATGGCAACTAAGCAACAAGCAGGCTCACTCGCCGATGCGCTGATGATTTTTAAACAGCATAATATAAATCTAGTAAAATTAGAGTCTCGCCCTGTACCAGGAAATCCATGGGAAGAAGTATTCTATGTGGATTTAGAAGCGAACCTTGCTGATAGCCAAGTGAAACATGCGTTAGAAGAGCTTAAAGAGCATACCCAGTACGTACGCGTATTAGGCTGTTATCAAAGCGAATCACTGCAAGCGGTGAGTGTACAAAGCTAGCCTAAAGCAACATTAAAAAAGGGCCTGCGGGCCCTTTTTCGTTTTAATTAATCTGTCACGTTTAATCGAGTACTTTGGCGTCGTTCGCTTTATTTAATAAACTGCGACTTTGTGTCAAAAAGTGCGCTGTGGAGTCAGAAAAGTAGGCTTTTGCATCAGCAAAGGCATCGATTAAGGCTGGCTTATCCCCTGCTTTTAACTTTTTAAGCGTCTCTGAGAACAAACACTGATACTGCGCTAATAAGCTTTCTACATTATCAAATTGCGCCAGCATAATATCAGTATACAACTCTGGCGATTGCGCAAAGAGACGACCGACCATCATCAGCTCTAACTGATAAATAGGTGATGAGCAACTACGCAGCTCTGCCAGTGTATGTCCTTGTTTTGCTAAAAACTGACCGTACACAAAGGTGGTTAAATGGCGCATAACCTGAATGATTTGCATCGCTTCATCGTGTTTTTTAGCATCAAGTTCTACTAACTGACAGCCCCAAATTTGTAGCTGCTTTAATAAACCTTGTGCCACTTCAGGATTACGCCCTTCACATACCACCACGGTTTGTTTCACCCAATGAGAAATATCAGGACCAAACATGGGGTGTAAGCCAACAACAGCGCCATTGTGAACTTTTTTGAGCACATTTAACGGCGCTTGTTTAACCGATGTAATATCAACCAGCAAACAATCATCATCGAGTTTAGGTAACGCGTTAACAACCGTTTCGAGGGCATTAATTGGCACACTGATCATCACCAGTTTTGCGCCTTTTAAAATCTCTGCTGCCTGTGATTGCTGGGCTTTATCTAAAACTTTAACTTCGTAACCCGAGCGCTGAAATTGTTTTGCAAATAGCTGCCCCATTGCCCCTTCACCACCAACAATGACAATCGGAGATAGTTGTGAGTCGGCACAAGCTAATTTGGCCTGTTGATTTTGATAAGCTTCACGCATCATGCGCCTGAGAATGTCTTCGACTAAATCAGGGTTTACACCTTGATTAATTGCCTCTTGGCGTCGTGCAGCTAATAAATCAGCTTCTCTATCGGGTGCATGTAGTGGCGCGCCAGTTTGTTGTTTTATTGCGCCAATTTGTTGAGTAATACCATTGCGCTTTGCAAGTAAGGCAACCAGTTGCGCATCGCATTCATCTATACCTTTTCTTAGCTGCGCTAAATCACTTATCTCTGCCACGTTCTCATTCCATCCAAAAAAGCAAAATCGTAAATTAATAATTACAAAAAAGTAAACTAATCAATACGATAAATACTAACAGGATACGTTAGGGGTTAAAAGGCTAATTAGTGAAAAGATCAGTATGAGTCACTCAACTGCGACCAAGGTAGGATAATTAAATGAATAGAGCACAGCTTGCGTAAAGTGAATTAAAAAGCATATAAAAATGTAAGTCTATGCCGAGTTTAAACAATGAAAATTAAAGTGGCTTAATAGCCACTTTAATTAGCACTTTTTATCTAATATTCCAATGCCATAGTCGCAAGCGACATAACACTTTCAAATGATTCTGCACCGGCGATAAATAGGCCATTATGGCAAAACATAGCATCATCTATACCGGTCACTGCTTGAAATTCACTATCAGATAATCCAGCCCACGGTGCAGGTAATGGCTTTCGGTCTTCAAACGAGCCTAGCTCTGCAGGTACCGTTTGCACTATCCACTTACCAGAATGCGATGGATACACTACATATAGCGCCTCTTCTGATAAGCTATGTACGGTTTTTTTCCACGGCGTATAACGCTCTAGTACGATTAATCGTGGATCGTCTGCCTGTTTAATTGCTTGAGCAACAATCTTTTTAGCATTTAAACCACCCTGCGCTGAGGCAACAAAACGAAGCAGCAAAGTGTGTGCAAATTCAACCGCTTGATCAAAAGCAGCATCAAAATTACTTTCTTCTTCCCATGTTGGGTTAAACATAGAAATTGTTTGGCTTAAACTAATTCCTGTGGCAACACCTTCAACATGACCACAATCAATGGCATCAATAGTTGATACAAGCCCTGCATCAACTGCATTCGCCACATCTTGATTATCATCACATATTGCTAAGCCATATTTTTTCCACACCAAGCCAAATGACGAAAAAGGAATCCCATTTTCGCGAGCACCGGCACCGCCGCGCTGATGATGATCAAACCGGTCAGTTTCTGGGTCATATTGGCCGCCAACATCAATAACCACATCAGCGTCATTAATAATCGCATTATCGCGTGTGCGGATAAGGGTAAAAGAAGGGAAAATAATTTTAAGCGCAGCGATACTAAAAACATCATCTGCATGAAAATTGCCGTTGTGCGTAACTATCGTTTTATCATTCATTTTTGTACATCATTTTTTGCAAGAAGTGAGAAGATATTGTGCTTTGAAGTGAACCACACTTTAACGCATGCTGGTTAAGGTGTGTATTGGTTTTTAAATGTAGCGATATAAAAATTGCAATAGCATTAAAACCAAAACGGGTTGCAACCCAAAGGTTGCAACCCGTTTTTTTGCGTTGATAAACAGCGCGTATTAGTTAAGTTTTTCTCTAATACGTGCAGATTTACCTGAACGCTCACGTAGATAGTAAAGCTTAGCACGACGAACCGCACCGCGACGCTTAACTGTTACGCTATCAATAAGAGGGCTGTGCGTTTGGAATACACGCTCAACACCTTCACCGTTCGAGATTTTACGAACTGTGAATGCTGAGTGAAGACCACGATTACGCTTAGCGATTACAACACCTTCAAAGGCCTGTAGACGCTCTTTAGCACCTTCTTTTACTTTTACCTGTACAACTACTGTATCACCAGCGCCGAATGCAGGTACGTCTGTTTTAAGCTGCTCTTCTTCAAGCGCTTTAATAATATTTTGGTTTACTTTTGCCATTATGTTTCTCACTTTCCTAGGTGTAACTGTCTTCTAGCCACAAGCTTTTTGGTACTCTTGCTGAAATTTCGCGAGTAATACCGCTTGCTCCTCAGTCAGAGCTAGGTTATGCAACAAGTCAGGACGGCGAAGCCAAGTTCTACCTAATGACTGCATAAGCCGCCATTTTGCTATCTCTTGGTGGTTTCCGCTGAGTAATACAGCAGGCACCTGTTTGTCGTCCAATGTTTCTGGCCGTGTATAGTGAGGACAATCTAGCAAGCCATCCGAAAATGAATCTTGCTCTGCTGACTGGTTGTGTCCTAACACCCCTGGCACTAATCGAGCTACTGCGTCAATTAATGTCATGGCAGGTAGTTCACCTCCACTCAAAATAAAATCACCAATTGACCATTCTTCGTCAACGTACGATTCTATTATTCTCTCGTCTATACCTTCATAGCGACCGGCAATTAAAATCAGTTTTTCAGAGCTTGCGAGTTCGCTAGCCCCTTGCTGATCTAGTTTGCGCCCTTGTGGCGACATATAAATTACTTTTGCACCATCCCCTGCAGCCTGTTTGGCTTCAAGAATGGCTTGTTTAAGCGGCTCAACCATCATTAACATGCCTGGCCCGCCCCCGTAAGGACGATCATCTACGGTTCTATGCTTATCAGTTGCATAGTCTCGTGGATTCCAGCAGTTAAAGTCGATTAAACCCTTTTTAACAGCGCGACCGGTTACACCTTGCGTTGTAATTGCATCAAACATATCCGGGAAAAGGCTGATAACCCCTACCCACAACGAACTTGTTTGACTCATTAAAAGCTTGGATCCCAATCTACAGTAATTTCTTTCGCATCATATTTAACCTCTTGAATAACTGAATCAGTTAAAAAAGGAATTAAACGTTCTGCTTGGCCAAATGCATCTTTACTGTTTGCTTTCACAACCAGTACGTCATTTGAGCCTGTCTCCATAAGGTCATCAACAATGCCTAAGTTATAACCTTTATCAGTTACAACCGACATGCCAATGAGATCTCGCCAATAGAATTCACCTTGCGGTAATTCTGGTAGCTGCGCTGAATCCACAGAAATTTCAACATTGGTATAAGCCATTGCTTGGTCTCTGTCGTTTACTTGCGCAAACTTAGCGATAAAGCCTTTGTTGTGGCGACGCCAGTCGACCACTTCTAAGGATTGCCATTTACCTTGCTGCCCTATCAACCACGGGCTGAAATCGAAGATCCCTTGGGGATCATCAGTAAATGAATGCACCTTAAGCCAGCCCTTTATACCATATGGGGCGCCGAGCTTTCCTACGACAATTATTGATGAGGTGTTCTCTTGACTCATGGTTACACTTACGCCTATTAAGCCGCTTTACGAGCGTCTTTAACTAATTTAGCTACACGATCTGAAAGACCTGCGCCTTGACCTAACCAGTGCTCAACACGTGGTAAATCTAAACGAAGTTTTTCTTCTTGACCTGAAGCGATTGGGTTAAAGAAACCTACTTTCTCGATGAAGCGACCGTCACGCGAGAAACGGCTATCCGCAACCACAATTTGATAGAAAGGGCGTTTTTTAGCGCCACCACGTTGCAAACGAATAGTTACCATACCGTCCTCTAAATAGATTGACTGTTTTCATTAATAAGATTTACTCCCCAGTATAGGGAGCCGGTGAATTGTACGAGTTTTTAGCAACAATGCAAGTAAGAAGTGATGCAAAAAGGCAGTTTAGTAGATTAAACCGTGATCCAAGATGAAAAAGTATATGAATAAGCTATTCTGTGCATAGTTTATTCAACAATAAAGAGGCATTTTGCCTCTTTATTGATTACTTTTTATCTCGTATTGGAGGTATTAAAGGTTAAATTATTAAAATTTTGGACCACCGCCACCCATCATGCCAGGTGGTAACATCCCTTTCATGCCACGCATCATTTTTTGCATGCCACCTTTACCTTTCATCTTCTTCATCATTTTTTGCATTTGCGTAAATTGCTTAAGCAGTTTATTGATCTCTTGTACTTGCGTACCAGAGCCCGCAGCAATACGCTTTTTACGCGAACCTTTGATGATTTCTGGGCGTGCACGCTCTTTTTTGGTCATAGAGCTAATAATCGCTTCCATTTGAATAAAGGTTTTATCACCCATTTGCCCTTTAACCGCATCTGGGATGTTTTGCATGCCAGGCAGTTTATCGAGCATCGACATCATGCCACCCATGTTTTTCATTTGCTTTAATTGATCAGCAAAGTCATCCAGCGTAAAGCCATCACCTTTAAATACTTTTTGTGCTACTTTTGCCGCTTGTTCTTTGTCTACTTTCATCTCGACTTCTTCGATTAATGAAAGTACATCACCCATGCCTAAAATACGTGAAGCAATTCGGTCTGGGTGGAAAGGCTCAAGGGCATCAGTGCGCTCACCCACACCCATAAATTTAATTGGCTTACCAGTAATATGACGAATAGATAAAGCAGCACCACCTCGGGCATCACCATCTGTTTTAGTCAGTATCACACCGGTCAGCGGTAAAGCTTCGTCAAATGCTTTTGCTGTATTTGCCGCATCTTGACCTGTCATTGCATCAACAACGAATAGCGTTTCGATTGGATTAATTGCATGATGCAAGGCTTTAATTTCATCCATCATGTCGCTATCAACATGCAAACGACCCGCAGTATCGACTAATACAACATCAATAAATTTCTTTTTCGCATGAGAAATGGCGGCAGTTGCAATATCAACTGGTTTTTGCGAAATATCACTTGGGAAAAATTCTACATTAACTTCTGTTGCTAAGGTTTCTAATTGCTTAATTGCCGCTGGACGATACACATCGGCACTCACCACTAGCACAGACTTCTTCTTGCGCTCTTTTAAAAACTTAGCCAGCTTACCCACACTGGTGGTTTTACCCGCACCTTGAAGACCAGCCATCATCACTACCGCTGGCGGCTGTGCGTTAAGGCTTAGCTCTTCGTTAGCTTCACCCATGGCTTTTTCAAGTTCTTCACGAACAATTTTTATAAATACTTGGCCAGGGCTCAAGCTTTTGGTGACTTCAACACCAACCGCACGCTCTTTAACTTGCTTTACAAACTCGC
Source organism: Pseudoalteromonas sp. APC 3495 (assembly GCF_030407645.1). Classification (NCBI taxonomy): domain Bacteria; kingdom Pseudomonadati; phylum Pseudomonadota; class Gammaproteobacteria; order Alteromonadales; family Pseudoalteromonadaceae; genus Pseudoalteromonas; species Pseudoalteromonas sp. APC 3495. The sequence continues at coordinate 7,366 of NZ_JASDDA010000060.1, forward strand.
GAACAACAGGCAACGCCACATCGGCTTCTAAAAATGCCATTCGCACTTCACGAAGTGTATCTTTAATGTTGTCTTCAGTTAAGCGACCACGGCCACTAATATTTTTTAGGGTTTTACCTAATCGTTCTTGGAGGTTCTCAAACATGTAACGGTTCCGAAAAGACGTTTATATCAACTCTATTAATAAGGTCGATGTTATTAAAATTCAATTGAAAATAGTATACCGTAAATGGTGGCATACAATACAGTGCTGAAGTGCTGCTTATTGAGTTTCTTTTTACAGGGTCTATGCATTTGCGTTGCTATAAAATACAATGACCAGATAACGAACACGAATTATTTGACTTCAATTAAGTGGCCAAAGCAAAATGCTGATTATTAGTTTAACTATTATTGCCAGTTTATTTTATGTGTTAGCAACGTCTCACGTGCTTTCGCGATTGTTTCATCGTCAGGGACCAAGCCAAAAAATTACTATAATACTGAGCACTGTCGCTATTTTGGCGCATATGCTGCTTTTAGTAAACTCGGTGTTTAGAGCCGATGGCCAAGATTTAAGTATTGTTAATGTTGCATTACTGACTTGTTGGGTAATAGTGCTTTGTGTCACCACCGTCTCTTTGAAGTTTCCTGCGACACTGCTATTACCTGTTGTATACGGCTTTGCTGCCCTGTTAACTATTGCTAGCCTGTTTATTCCTCATCACGTTTTACTTCATAGCATTAATGTAGAGCTTGCGTTAGTTGCGCATATTTCACTGTCGTTATTAGCCTACTGTATCTTAATTATCGCCACCCTTTACGGCGTACAATTTTACTTTATTGATAAACGTTTGAAACGTAAAGATTTAGCAATAGTACATAGCCATTTACCGCCACTAATGGTGGTAGAGCGTCAACTTTATCAACTATTAAATTTAGGCACAGTATTATTAAGCGTGGCGCTGATTACAGGGTTTGTATTTCTTGATGGCATGTTTGCCAAAGAGTTTATTCATAAAACAATCTTATCTTTAGTTGCTTGGGCTATTTTTGCTACGATTGCCGTTGGCCATGTAAAACGAGGTTGGCGAGGGAAAATGGTGGTAGTGAGTATTATGATTGCCGCATTTACACTCACACTCGCTTATTTTGGCAGCCGTTTTATACAAGAAGTGGTTCTAAATAAGTTTTAACTTGACTCTGAAAGCTCACTCTAGCTTAATACGCATTGGTTTATAAAAAAAGGATCCATCGTTGGACGACATATCGACAAGTACGCTGTTTATCATTTTAGGTTTATTGGTACTTTTTTCTGCTTACTTCTCCGGGTCAGAAACCGGAATCATGTCAATCAACCGTATTCGTTTACGACACCTCGCTAAAGAGAATCATCGTGCTGCGAAACGCGTTAGTAAATTACTCAGTCGACCTGACAGGTTGATAGGTCTTATCCTTATTGGTAATAACCTTGTCAATATTGCGGCTGCCCAAGTTGCCACCATTATTGGTATTCGTTTGTATGGTGATTTAGGTATTGCTATAGCAACAGGTGCATTAACACTTGTGGTGCTGATTTTCGCTGAAGTAACGCCAAAAACACTGGCCGCCCTCTATCCTGAGCGAGTCGCTTTTCCAAGTTCGGTGATACTCAAAGGGTTACTAAAAATTCTCTTCCCATTTGTTGTCGTTGTTAACTGGATGACCAATGGTATATTGCGCTTATTTGGTATTAGCGATGCACAAATAGATGAGCACAGCATGAGTAAAGAAGAATTAAAAACCGTGCTAAATGAATCGGGGGCGCTGATCCCCGCTCGTCACCAAAGTATGTTGACCTCTATTTTAGATTTAGAGCAAGTTACCGTTGAAGATATTATGATCCCTCGCAATGAAATTGTGGCGATTGATATTAATGACGATTGGAAAATAATCAGTAAACAACTTACTCACGCTCAACATACCCGGGTGCTTTTATACCGCGACAATATTGATGATGCTGTTGGCTTTATTCACTCTCGTGATGCGCTTCGCCTTTTAACTAAAGAGCAGTTTGATAAGCCTTCGCTATTGCGTGCGGTACGTGAAATTTACTTTATCCCTGAGGGCACCTCGCTGAACACTCAACTACTAAAATTTCAGTTATCAAAAGAACGTATTGGTATTGTTGTTGATGAATATGGCGACATTCAGGGCTTAGTCACTCTTGAAGATATTCTTGAAGAAGTTGTGGGTGATTTTACTACCACTCAAACTCGGACACCGAGTGAAGAAGTAACCACACAAAACGATGGCTCTTATATTGTCGACGGCGGTGCTAACGTTCGCGACTTAAATAAAGAAATGGGCTGGGAATTCCCATTAGACGGTCCTAAAACATTAAGTGGCTTGATTGTTGAGTACTTAGAAGATATACCCGATGCTAATTTAAGTATTCGTATTGCAGGCTATCCGGTTGAAGTACTTGAGGTAAAAGAAAACATGATTAAACAAGTTAAAATTCAACCAAACAAACGTAAAAAATAAACCAATAAAAAAGGAGCCTGCTGGCTCCTTTTTAATCTAATCTAAAAGAACAATCGCTCTAACCAACCTTTATCTAAATCATCTTCGCAGCGTCTTAGCTGTGCGCCATAACGGCTTGCCCGATGTTTTACTTTATTGGCAACGCTCATTAGCCATTTTTTCTTACGATAGGTGCCTCGTTTATAACCGCCCCATCCCTCATGATAATTTAAATACTGTGCGTAGGCGTCCCACTTAGACACACCATTAACTTTATGGGTTTTATAAACAAACCACGCCATAAAATCAATCGCATCTTCAAATTCGTCTCTGTCGGCGCCACTGTTACCTGTTTCACGAATATAATCAGACCAAGTAGGCGTTTTAGCTTGAGAATAGCCATAGGCATCGCTTGCACGACCAGTAGGGATTATCCATAAGAAGTATTCCATAGGCGGTGCTGCATCGTGGCGAAAAGAACTTTCTTGATACATCATGCTCATTAACACATGTTTTGGGGAGCCCCACTTTTCCTGCGCGTCTTTGGCATCAAAATACCAGTCAGATTTCTCTTCGAAAATTTTACAAATATCTTCTGGTTGCTTTGGGGGAGCTGTTGCACACCCAGCTATAGTGAGCAGCAAAGATAAGGTAATAATATTTTTTTTCATTTTTTAAGATCTCACTGAACTTTTTAAAAAAGTGTGGGTCTGAATCTATGAATGCAGCAGTACAGCATTGTTTCATCCCTAAAGAATATTTACGCAGCTACTATGAGCTGCGTTTTTTTTGCCTGCTACTTACTTGGGTCTGTTGACCTTTCAAGGTTGCATTTGCAGCAGTTTGTTTGGTATTTAGGCAAGGCAAAGCCTATGTGGTGTGGTTATTCCCCATAAATAGGCGATAACGCAGCATCAATGCCAAACAGGTGCTGCCCTTCGGGTTCTGCCTAGAAGCGATTTACTCTTTGTTGCTCGGTTTTTACTTAGCCCACTAGGTTACAAACCTCGCGCCGCGATTAAACCGCTCCTAGTTTGAACAAATTGTAATCCGCAAAGGTCAACAGACCCTGAAATACGTATCTAAAAATGCGGTAAATGATTGTTTATCAGCTTGTTCAATTGCCTTTTGGGCTTGGTACGACTCTGCAGCTTGTTGCTCTAGCCACGATTTTGAAAATTCAGTATAACTTGCTGTTTCATGGCTTTGTTTGTACTTCTGAGCAAGTGACAGTGCAAAGTGGCCATTATCTAACCCTGACGCTTTTAACTGCTCAACATAACGACCAGAATACGTTAATGCCGGATCATGAATCCAAGTCGCCATGCGCTTAATAGTGTTTGAGTAGTAGTCAACATCGTAAGCAGTATCCATCCACTGAGCAACATCACTCAGCTGACTAAATATTTCATCACCCCAAGATTCTAGGCTGCGCTGCTCATTATTAAAATTAAGCATCAAGCCTTGTTCTCGACCTTGGTTAACCACCGTATCAAGATTTTCAGTGCTACGAGTTTGCTCTTGCCAATCCATAGGCGCTGAATCTTTTAATAAACAATAAGTTAAAAACACATCTAAAAAGTGTATTTGCTCTAAGTCAATCCCAACTTCACTAAACGGGTTAACATCCAATGCACGAATTTCAATATATTCTATACCCGCTCTTAGCAATGCATCGGTGGGCGTTTCACCATTTTTTGCATTACGTTTAGGACGAATTGGCGAGTAAAACTCGTTCTCTATTTGCAAAATGTTTTTATTTAATTGCTTTGGCGTCGAACTGGTGTAATCGTCAATACTGCCGTAAATATCTGAAGGCGTATTTATGGCTTTTTTAAGTCCTGCAACATATTCATCTAATGAGTTATACATTACTCGTAATGACGATTGTGCGCTATTGGTATAGCCTAAGTTACCTAACCGTAATGCGGTACCCACTTCCAAATATAAAGTGCCTTTACCGAGTTTTTTAAACGGTAAGTCGCTTTTACGCCCTTGTAAAAAAGAGCTACATAATGCCGGTGATGCGCCAAACATGTAGCTAATTAACCACAGTTCGCGTTTAAAATTACGAATTAACGCCAAGTAACTATCCGATATAAAATCTTCAAGTTTCGCGTCACTTTGCTTTAATGAGTGCAGTGACTGCCATAGCGTTTGTGGAAAAGAAATATTGAAATGCACGCCAGCAATCGCTTGCATCATACTGCCGTAACGATTCTTCAAGCCTTCGCGATATAGGGTTTTCATTTTACCGACATTAGAGTCGCCAAATTGTGCCAATACAATATCGTCTTGATGATTTATAAAGCACGGCATACTAATTGGCCACAACAATTCATCGCCCATATGTTCTAGGGTGAACTTTTGTAAATCTTTTAGCTGCTGCAAAGTTTGCGTTGATGACTCGCTAACCGGTGTAATGAACTCAAGTAAAGACTCAGAAAAATCAGTGGTAATATGCCCATTGGTGAGCGCACAGCCCACACCTTGAGGATGAGCCTGTTTAGAAATAGAACCATCGTGGTTAATTCTTAATGATTCTCTCTCAATACCGCGCATAATGCCTTTAATAGCCTGTTGATTATTTGCATTAGATAGCGCGTTGAGCGTGTTCTTTAAATTATAAGTTGTCAAAAAAAAGTTTCCTCGAGCCAAGTGGCTTAATCATAAGGTTATGGGGTCTTTTTACCTTTACTCAAGATTAAACGATGAAAAAACTATATGAATTTATTAGATATAGTTTTTACTGGATTTTAAACACGCTTTGTTTCACGCTATAAAAGATAATCTTGCCATTGCCACTACGAATATACAATTTCTTTTACATATTATTTGCCATAACCCCCCGCTGACAACATGGCGTTTTAAAACGCTTTGATAAGATAGAGTTAAACCCTAAAAGTTTGTCATAACTGAAAAATTCAATTACGCTTAATATTGATAAAGATCATATAAATATCAAAAAAAATGTCTTATTCCTGCTATTTTACACATATCACTAACGTACATTAGTTTTAGTAATTACAATAGCCGCCATAATAAAGAATGATAAAGAGTCACTATGCGTCGTAATCAAAGCTTAATAGATGAAGAAGTTAACTTCGAAGAACACCAAGAGTTGGTTTCAACCACTGACTTACGCGGTGTTATTACTTATGCCAATCATGAGTTTTGTAGTATCGCAGGCTACGAGATGGATGAACTGATAAATAAAAATCACAATATCGTTCGCCACCCTGATATGCCAAAAGCTGCATTTAAAGAAATGTGGGACACTTTAAAACAAGGCCATTCGTGGCGTGGCGCGGTAAAAAACTTATGTAAGGACGGCCGCTATTATTGGGTTGATGCATTTGTAACGCCTATTTTTGAGCATGGCCAACTTATTGGTTATCAGTCTGTACGAATAAAACTAGAGCAACGCGCAAAACGCAGAGCGCAAAAGCTCTATGCCAAAATTAACGCTAATAAATCATTATTCAGCTGGCGCGAACGCACATCAATGAGACAAGGTTTGAGCATTGCGGGTATTTTAATTTGGTTAGCCAGTGTCGCAATGTGGGGCTCTCTTTCGCTTGCCGCGATTAACTTATTAGTATGTATTGTTATTTTAGTTTTAAATTATGATGAGCTGGTAATCACACCTGCAACCCTCAAACAACAAAAAAACCAAGCAGACTCTGTATCTCGTTATGTGTTTAGTGGCTCGCACCCACACAGCATTAGTGAGTATAGAGAGCAGATGCTCAGTGCTAAATTAAGAACGGTACTGGGGCGGGTAAAAGATTCAACCTTGAGTTTTAATACGATTGCCCAAGGGTTAGATCAACAATCGACGTTGACCGAGCAAGGTATTTCTTCTCAAGGCACTCAGCTAGAACAAATTGCTTCAGCCATGTCACAAATGAGTACCACGATTGGTGAAATCTCTAACAATACCAATAACACGGCTGATAAAGTGGGCATTACTTATCAAAGCTGCTCTGATATCAAGAATCATATTGCAGATAACAGTAAAATGGTGTCTGACTTAGCTGTACAAGTTGAGCAAGCGGCCGCCACAGCAACGGGGCTTGCCTCTGAAGCGGATAAAATTGGCCAAGTCATGAGTGAAATAGAAGGGATTGCTGAACAAACTAACTTATTGGCACTCAATGCGGCTATTGAAGCGGCACGCGCCGGTGAGCATGGGCGTGGTTTTGCAGTCGTTGCCGATGAAGTAAGAGCGCTGTCGTCACGAACTCAAAACGCCACAGCACAAATTCATAGCTCAATTAAAGAAATTCAAGATACCTTGTTTAGCTGGTCTAAAATCATGCAGAGCACAAAACAACAAGCCGATGACTGTGTTAATACAACAGGACAAACACAACAAGAGCTTGATAGTATTTTTATTCAAATTAGTGAAATTTCACAGCTCGCCACGGATATTTCAGCCGCAGCAGAACAGCAGCAGGTTGTAAGTAAAGACATTGGTAGTAATGTTGAAAAGATTAAAGGCTTAGGGGATGACAATTTACAATTGAGTTTTAGCGTAGCGCACGGTGCGGCTGAACTAGTTGAAGGCTCAAGAAAAGTGAATGACTTATTACTGACTTTTAAAGTTTAACAAACGCCCTAAAATAGAAACAAAAAAGCCGCTGTAAACAGCGGCTTTTTGCTGTGCTCAGATTATCGACTCGTAAACACTAAGCCGTCTTCGTTAGCATCAATGACAATGATACAACCTGGTTGAAATTCATTATTAAGCAGTTTTTGTGCTAATGGATTTTCAATGGTTTGCTGTATTGCCCGTTTAAGTGGACGAGCGCCATAGACAGGATCAAAGCCACTGGCAGCAATTCGCTCAAGAGCAGCATCTGTCAACTCAAGTAAATACCCCATCTCTGTCAATCGTTGACGTAATTTGCTTAACTGAATATCTGCAATTTCTTTAATATGACTATGTGAAAGTGAGTGAAATACCACAGTTTCATCAATACGGTTAATGAACTCGGGTCTAAATTCATTATGTAAAACACCCATGACTTTTGCTTTAAGCTCGTCATAGTCATTACTTCCCGCTTGCTCTTGAATGATATCTGAGCCCAAGTTGGAGGTCATAATGATAACCGAATTTTTAAAATCAACCGTACGCCCTTGGCCATCCGTTAAACGCCCGTCATCAAGGACTTGTAATAAAATATTAAACACATCTGGATGCGCTTTTTCTATTTCATCAAGCAAAATAACCGAATAGGGTTTACGACGAACAGCTTCGGTTAAATAACCACCTTCTTCGTAACCTACGTACCCTGGAGGCGCACCGACTAAACGTGCGACTGAGTGTTTTTCCATAAACTCAGACATATCTATACGCACCATGGCACTTTCGGTATCAAACATATAGCCTGCTAGTGCCTTGGTAAGTTCTGTTTTACCAACCCCTGTAGGCCCTAAAAATAAGAACGAGCCAATTGGACGATTGGGATCAGCAAGCCCTGCACGCGAACGACGAATGGCATTAGCCACCGCAACGACGGCCTCATCTTGACCAATGACTTTGTTATGTAACTGCTCTTCCATTTGTAATAGTTTTTCACGTTCACCTTGGAGCATACGCGCCACTGGGATCCCGGTCCAACGTGATAAAATTTCTGCAATTTCATCTTCGCCTACCTGATTTTTAAGCAAGCTCATTTCTTGCATTTCTGCTTGTGATGCTAAATCGAGTTTGCGCTCAAGCTCAGGTATACGTCCATATTGCAGTTCAGACATACGCTGCAAGTCACTTGCTCTGCGAGCCACTTCTAAATCAAGTCGTGCCTGCTCTAGCTCAGCTTTAATAACCTGCGTGCCTTGTAAAGACGCTTTTTCTGCATTCCATACTTCATCTAGTTCACGGTATTGCCCTTCAAGCTCAGTGATCAGCTCGACCATTTCTGTACGGCGCTTTTGACTTGCTTCATCTTTCTCTTTGGCCAATGCGTTATCTTCAATTTTTAATTGGATAATGCGGCGCTCTAATTTATCTAAAGCTTCTGGCTTTGAATCAATTTGCAAGCGAATAGAAGAGCCCGCTTCGTCAATTAAATCGATTGCTTTATCGGGTAATTGGCGATCACTAATATAACGATGCGATAACTGCGCTGCGGCAACGATTGCAGGGTCGGTGATCTCCACTGAATGGTGTAATTCGTAACGCTCTTTCAAGCCACGCAGAATAGCAATGGTGTCTTCTACTGAAGGCTCTTCTATTAATACCTTTTGGAAACGGCGCTCAAGCGCAGCATCTTTTTCAATGTACTTACGGTATTCATCTAAAGTGGTTGCGCCTACGCAATGGAGTTCACCGCGTGCTAAGGCAGGTTTTAACATGTTACCCGCATCCATAGCGCCATCACTTTTACCCGCTCCAACAATGGTATGAATTTCATCAATAAATAAAATAACTTGGCCTTCTTCTTTAGCCAACTCATTAAGTACTGATTTTAAACGCTCTTCAAATTCACCTCGGTATTTTGCACCAGCAACTAATGCGCCTAAATCAAGTGATAATACGCGCTTGTTTTTTAAGCCCTCAGGCACTTCACCATTAATAATACGCTGTGCAAGCCCTTCAGCTATGGCTGTTTTACCCACCCCTGGCTCACCAATTAACACAGGGTTATTTTTGGTACGGCGTTGTAATACTTGAATAGTGCGGCGAATTTCATCATCACGACCGATTACAGGGTCAAGCTTACCTTGCTCTGCACGCTCAGTTAAATCGATGGTGTACTTTTCAAGTGCTTGGCGTGTTTCTTCCGCATTAGGATCGTCAACTTTTTGGCCACCACGAATCGCCTCAATTGCCGTTTCAACCTTACTCGCCGTAATGTTAAGTGCTTTAAAAACACTGCCAAGCGGGCCTTTATCTTCACACGCAACTAATACAAACAACTCACTTGAAATGTATTTATCTTTACGCTTTTGGGCGTATTTATCACATAGGTTTATCAGTGAAACCATGTTATTTGACAACTGTACATCGCCACCAACACCTTCCACTTTAAATAACTTTTCTATCTCTTGTGATAATTTAGTGTTGAGTTCATCAACGCTGATGCTCATTTGTGCAAATAGTGCACGTACACTTGAGCCACTTTGTTTTAACAAAGCGTACATTAGATGCACAGGTTCAATAAATTGATGATCGCGACCTAGCGCTAATGATTGCGCATCTGAAAGCGCAGACTGAAATTTACTTGTAAATCTATCTAAACGCATGGGGGTTTACCTATAAAAAAACGAATTACTTAATAGATGGGTATGTTAGCGGGTTTGTTCAAGGTATTGTGGGAAAAATAATCACCTAATGATTATTTACTTGCGCCAGATCAAACTTGCCATACGACCGGTTTGGCCATCGCGCCGATAAGAAAAAAACAAGTTAGCTTGAGAAACCGTGCAATGCTCACCCCCGCTAATGTTTATAACGCCCTGTTGATTAAGTAAAATAGTTGCTATTAGATAGATATCAGCTAAATACTTTTCATTATTTTGAGCTTTGAACGCGCTGTGCATTAGTGGGTTATTTGCTGTAAATAACTCGACTACCTCTTGGCCGACTTGAAATTGATTCGCCCCTATTGCAGGACCTAACCAAGCATGTATATTCGCCGAGGCATTTTTAAAACATGCCAGCGTATTGTTTATCACCCCTTGCTCTAACCCTCGCCAACCAGCATGAATTGCGGCCACTTCTTGCCCGTCACTCGATGAGAGTAAAATAGGTAAACAATCAGCGGTCATTATGGCTAAAGGTTGATTGCGTAATTGCGTATATAGCGCATCGGCTGTGAGTGTTTGGTTGGGGTCAAATCGCTCATCCACTGTAATTACATCAGCGCTATGAACCTGATTTAACCAAATTGCCGGTTTAGGCAAATGAGCATTTACACGTGCTCTGTTATTTAATACATCTTGGCTGTTATCACCTACATGCAACCCTAAATTCAAACTATCGAATGGAGGCTGAGATACGCCCCCTTCACGTGTAGTACTCAATGTATCTACACCATGAAGAGATTGCCATGTAGCTGATAAGCCAAACATTGTTAACTCGCTATATCAGGGTTTGCTTTTGTGTCTTCACGCAGTGCTTGAGTCATTTGGACCATATCATCAGGGATAGGCGCTTGCCAGGTCATCATTTCACCGGTGATTGGATGCGCAATACTTAATTTAACGGCATGAAGCGCTTGGCGTTTAAAGCTACGCAGTAACTCAAATAACTCAGGCGTTGCCCCTTTTGGTGGACGAGGACGACCGCCATAAGATTGATCGCCAATTAATGGGTGGTTTAAGTACGCCATATGCACACGAATTTGGTGTGTACGCCCTGTTTCAAGGCGTAAACGCAAACGAGTATGGGCGCGGAATTTTTCGGCAACACGGTAATGCGTAATAGCTGGTTTACCCATTTCATGTACTGCCATATGCGTACGCTGCGTAGCATGACGACCAATTGGTTTTTCAACCATACCACCGGCTGTCATAGTGCCATTACATAACGCTTCATATTCACGTGTAAAGTTTTCGCGCTTTTGCAGTGCTTTAACTAAATGTGTTTGTGCCTGAATCGTTTTAGCAACAACCATTAAACCTGTTGTGTCTTTGTCTAAACGATGCACAATACCCGCTCGTGGTACGTTAATAATTTCCGGATAGTAGTGTAATAAAGCATTTAACACAGTACCGTCAGGGTTACCTGCGCCAGGATGAACCACTAATCCCATTGGTTTGTTGATCACTAAAATATCATCGTCTTCATAAACGATGTTTAATTTGATATCTTGTGCTTCGTATTCACGAGGTGCTTCTATTGTTGTTTCAACAGCTACAACTTCACCACCGAGTAGTTTTTCACGCGGGGTGTTGAAAATTTCACCATCAACGGTGATTTTATCATCTAAAATCCACGTTTTTATCCGTGATCGTGAATAATCAGGGAACAATTGTGCTAATACTTGGTCTAGACGTTTACCACCTAAGTCTGTTGGGACCTCGGCTTGGAGAGATATTTGCTCTGACATTAGTAACTTTACCCAATTTACCAGTGCAAGCTTTGCTTGACTGGGTTAGAATCGCTTTTAATAAAAGCATAACATAATACGCATAGTTTACTCGGTTTTACCCACTTGGCCTAGCCGAAGACATCGAAGGTAACAAATAAAATGATAAATAAAATAGGGAAACGTGCATTCGCCATTGTTTTTTCAGTTTCAGTGCTTAGTTTAGGGGCCTGCTCGTCTGCACCTGACCAAGAAGATATTCAACGCGTACCCAACAGATCGGCACAAGCACTATACGAAGATGCAAAACAAACGCTTGATTCTGGTTTATACGCTCGTGCAATTGAATTATTAACGGCAATTGATTCTCGCTACCCGTTTGGTCCGTTTTCAAAACAAGTCCAAATGGATTTAGTGTATGCACATTACCAATCAGGTAATACAGAGCAAGCGCTTGCTACAATCGACCGTTTTATTCGCTTAAACCCAAACCACAAAGATTTAGATTACATGTACTACATGCGTGGCTTGGTTAATATTAAGGCGGATAAAAATGCTTTCCAAGAATACTTTGGTGTAGACAGAGCTGACAGAGATGCTAAACGCACCCGTGTTGCTTATACCGACTTATCAACTTTGGTTAAACGTTTTCCAGAAAGTGATTATGCGCCAGAAGCAAAACGTCGTTTAGTTTGGTTATTAAACCGCATGGCACGTTATGAGTTAAAAGTGGCAACTTACTATTACGAACGTGAAGCCTATTTAGCAGCCGCAAATCGCGGTAAATATGTGGTAGAGCACTACTCACAAAGTAGTTATCTTGATGCGGCACTCGCCATGATGGAAAAGAGTTACGAGAAGCTTGGCTTGACTGAACTAAGTCAGCATGCAGAGCAAACGCGTAAATTTAATAGCAGAAATAAATAACACGAAAAAGGCGCTAGTTATAAAATTAGCGCCTTTTTTACGAGGTTTACTCGACTATATAGCCTCTTCATCCTCTTCTGCAGTACGAATTCGAACCACACGTTCTACGTCAGTGACAAATATTTTACCATCACCGATTTTGCCAGTTTGTGCTGTTTTAACAATAACATCAATAGCACGTTCTACGTCTTCATCACCGAGCACAATATCTAGTTTTACTTTAGGTAAAAAGTCAACCATGTACTCAGCACCACGGTATAGCTCTGTGTGGCCTTTTTGACGCCCAAACCCTTTTACTTCACTTACTGTCATACCCGTAATGCCTACATCAGATAATGCTTCACGCACATCATCGAGCTTAAACGGTTTAATGATTGCTTCTATTTTTTTCATAGTAATTACTTTTGAAAGCTTCAGTTGCCTCGATTTTAGACAATCATGAGGTTCATAGCAAACAAAGAGATTGAATAGCACCGGTGAAAAATAATCATGGTATGATTA
>NZ_JASDDA010000006.1:0-135322 GCF_030407645.1 Pseudoalteromonas sp. APC 3495
ATATAACCAAATAGTAGTGTATTTTTTAACATGCCGTAATCCATAAACTGGCAGCACCATGTCAATCAATTCTCAATTGATAATTTCAGCGTACACTTGTACACTAAACGTTAAATTGTAAGTGGTAGGATCTGTTATGTCTTTTGAAGCGCCCTATTCTAAAAAAGAAGAGCTATTAAATGTTGTTAGCCATGCTTTAGGTATTTTATTTGCTGCATTTGTAATTTGGGATTTATTTAAACAAGCTAACTCTGTAAAAGGTTACGCCAGCACAGTCGTTTATGGCAGCAGCTTATTTATTTTATTTTTGTCCTCTACACTTTATCACGCCAGTGTTCGTCCTAAATTAAGAGCGTTTTATAAAAAATGTGACCACTGTGCTATTTACATGCTTATTGCTGGCACATATACCCCTTTTTTATTACTCTCTTTATCTGGGATTTGGTCTTGGGCTACCTTGGTATTTATTTGGACAGTAGCTTTAGCCGGTGTTGCTTATAAACTGCTTGTTAAAAATGGCAATAAAAAAGTGTCACTCGCTACCTATTTATTAATGGGCTGGTTTGCACTGGCAATTATATACCCACTTTACTCAAACTTACCTATCAACGCACTATACTGGCTACTTACTGGCGGTTTATTTTATAGCGTGGGTACATTGTTTTACAGCGCTAAAAACACTCAATATAGCCACGCTATTTGGCATCTTTTTGTCATTGGCGGTTGTGTAAGTCATTATATTGCCATTACTCACTATGTGTATTAACTAAATACACATAGTGCCTTCCTAGCTAATCTCACAATGTAGCCTATTATTTTACTCAAGCTTTAGTAAATCACGGTGGTTATTTTAAAGTATAATTAAATCTCCCTAATGCTTTAGATGACTGTTTGCTATACTGTTTCAGGAACTTAAAACGCCATTGTTCTAAATGGACGCGGCTTAAACAACGCTAGGTGTTATTTACATTGTCACCATCTAATACTCGACCACAGATACTGAGCTTGTTTATAAAAGCAAGACTGGTGTTGATCACATTGTTAATCTCAACGCTTGCATCTGTGTATTCAATTTATCTACTCGATCAATACATTTATCAGCAAAAGCAAAACTCTATCAGAAAGGTGGCGGGTAGCTACGTTAACCATATTAGAAATAATCTTAACCAAGCACTTTCTGCAGCCTATCCTATTGCGGCATTAATTCGTACTCAAAATGGCGAGACTAAAGGCTTTGAAGAACTCGCTTCTGAAATGTTAAGTCTTTATCCTGGTCTTGACGCCTTACAACTTCATAAAAACGGTATTCTTACACACGTTGTTCCACTTAAGGGCAATGAAAGTGCTATCGGTAATAATGTTTTAGAGAACCCACTGCGAACGCAAGAGGCATTTTTAGCCAAAAAAACAGGTAAATTAACCCTTGCAGGCCCTTTTGAATTATTTCAAGGTGGTATGGGTGCAGCGGCTAGGCTGCCTGTGTATCTAGATACCTCACAGGGAAACCAGTTTTGGGGATTTGCCACTGCGCTTATTCGTTTTCCTGATATTCTTCAAAGCGTTAATTTAGCTCAACTGCCACAGGCAGGCATTGGTTATGAGCTTTCAAAAGTCATGCCCGATACAAATGATGTGCAAATCATTGCTACCTCAGACAACCAAATAACAAAAAACACGGTCGACTTTAACATACAAGTGCCAAACGGCGTTTGGGTATTTAAAGCCTACCCTATCAGGGGCTGGCAAGACAATAGTATGCTGTTACTTGGTATTGCTATTGCGGTTGTGTTTACTTTCTTAACTTCACTTTCATCTTATCTGATAACCCGATTAAGAGCGAGCCACCTAAAATTAGAAAAAAAAGTAGAGCAACGTACTCATGCATTACAAAATAACATTAAAGCATTAACTGATACCGAAAGACGACTTCTTTTAAGCCAAAAAGTGGGGGGAATTGCGACTTGGGAATGGGACATAAAAACCAATATAATCCGCTTTTCTGAACATGGTATAAGACTAATTACTGGCAATGTTAAACAATTAGAAATGACTAAAAATGAATACCTAGCCAGTATTCACCCAGATGATCGCGCCAATATAGTAAGCGATATAAATCAATGTATTGACGCGGCGAAAGAATATAATGTTGATCACCGTATTATTACTAAACGGGGTAACGTTCGTTGGTTTAATACTAAAGGGACTCTTGTTAGAGACAGCTCTGGCAGCGCAATTACCATGTTGGGTGTCTCGGTTGATATTACTGAACGTAAATTAATTGAAGAAAAACTGCATTTATCCTCTCGGGTTTTTAGAGATACCCATGAAGGGATTATTATTACAAATGCTGATAAAGTTATTGTTGATGTCAATCCTGCCTTTTGTCATATAACCGGTTATAGCCACGATGAAGTTATAGGCCGCAATCCATCATTTTTAAATTCGGGCAAACAAACAGAGTCATTTTATAAAAACATATGGAAACAGCTCAGCCTATATGGTCATTGGCAAGGTGAAGTGTGGAACTGTAAAAAAGACGGTGAACTTTATGCTGAGCTACTTAATATTTCAGTTTTAAAAGACGACAACAACGTTACTTTTTACTTAGGAATATTTACCGATATCACCCAAGCTAAACGCCAACAAGAGCAACTTAGCCGTATTGCACATTATGATTTATTAACTAACTTGCCAAACCGCGTATTGCTTGCCGATAGGCTCAGCCAAACCATGTTGCAATGCCGTCGCCATAACAATTCTCTGGCGGTGGTGTTTCTTGATTTAGATGGATTTAAGCATGTTAATGATTCTCATGGCCATGATATTGGCGATAAGTTATTAATTGCACTTTCAATCCGTTTAAAAGATGCACTTCGTGAAGGTGATAGCTTGGCCCGTATTGGTGGCGATGAATTCGTTGCTGTATTAACTAATTTAGGATCAGTTGCCGATTGCGTACCTGTACTTGAGAGGCTACTGGCTGCAGCAGCAAAACCTGTCACTGTTAACGATATTGTTTTGAATGTCTCTGCCAGTATTGGGGTAACAATATACCCAGAAGATAATTTAGATGCTGAACAACTGATGCGCCATGCCGATCAAGCCATGTATATTGCCAAACAAATGGGCAAAAATCGTTATCATTTATTCGATACAAGTCAAGGAGATACAGTTAAAGCACAGCAAACCGGCATTACACTTATCCGTTAAGCCTTAGCTAATGATTGGTTTGTACTTTATTATCAACCAAAAGTAGATATGCGAACGGGTAGTATGATTGGCGTTGAGGCATTAATACGCTTGCAACACCCAGAGCGCGGGTTGCTTAGCCCTATTGAATTTTTACCTGTAATTGAAAACAATGCGCTAATGATAGACGTTGGCGAATGGGTTATTAACGCTGCATTATCTCAAATTAACCACTGGCAAATTTTAACACCTAGTTTAAACATAAAAGTGAGCGTTAATGTTGCCGCAGTTCAATTACAGCAGCCTGAATTTACAGCGCGGCTAACTGAATTACTATTGGCACATCCACAGGTCGATGCTAGAAACCTAGAGCTAGAAGTACTGGAAACCAGTGCGCTTAACGATGTAGCCCACGTATCTAAAACCATGCAAGATTGTAAAGCTTTGGGCGTTGAGTTTTCATTAGATGACTTTGGTACGGGTTACTCATCACTCACTTATTTGAGGCGTTTACCTGCAAGCCTAATAAAGATAGATCAAAGCTTTGTTAGGGATATGCTTGAAGACTCTAACGATTTAGCAATTGTAAAAGGCGTTATTGCACTGGCCAAATCGTTTAAACGAAGCGTTATAGCTGAAGGCGTAGAAACCCCGGAACATGCAGCAACACTAATGCTACTTGGCTGTTATTTAGCACAGGGCTATGGTATTGCTAAGCCAATGAAAGCCGAAGATATTCCTATTTGGCTAGACGAATGGACCGCAGATGAAATTTGGGCTTTAACTGACTTACATAAAATGGATAATTAGTTTATTGCCAGCGGTGTTTTGCCATATTGATTCGTTGATTGTTAAAAGTAACACCCTCAGAAAGTAGCTTTTCTCGTTGCGTTTGATACAGCGCACTGCCCTGTGCAAACGCTATTTTACCTTGGCTGTTAACCACTCTATGCCAAGGGATCGTCGAATCTTTTGGCATCTCTTTTAATAATCGGCCAACTAGCCTTGCATTATTAGGATACCCTGCAAGCGCCGCTACTTGGCCATAACTGGCAACACACCCTGAGGGTATACTCGCAATAATAGTATAAATAACCGTTTCTTTATTAACGTCCATTATTGTTTAAGTACTCCTGACTGAGTAATTCAAATTGCTGCCAAATTTTACGGGCAACAGGACCATGGTGCATAGCATGTTGACGAAAAGCACGAATTTGCGCGCTAAACTGATGCTCTCTGTCTGTTACTATTATTTGCTGTAATGAGCCCGCGGCAATTTCTTTTTTACAGTGGCCTAAGCTCATCATTGCCCATCCTGCACCTGACAATAAAAACGACTTTAGGGTAGATATGTCATCTATTTTCATCACCGCAGCCCCTTTAGAATAAGACAGCCTGTCGCTGTCTATGCTCAAGCCACTTTCAAACATCGCTAAACACGGGTAAAGTTGTAACTCATCGTAGGTAAGCTGCTTAGGTAAAATCCCTTTTGCGCCAACAATACCTATATCTAGCTTGCCTATCGGTAAGCTTTCTAAATCGCCGGTGGCATGAAATAAATCAAACCATGGGCCAATCCCAAGCTCGGCTTGGCCGGTATTCACTTGCTCTAAAGATACAAACCGTTTACCACTGGTTAAACGAAATTCTGTACTAGAAAAATGCTTAAAAGTATTACTTATGATCTCGTTATAACTTTGCACATGACAAATTTGCTCATAGCAAACTCTATATTGCGCTTCATTCCCCAGCGCCAGCTCGGTTGCAAGCTGTGTAAGCTGCTCATTCGCGTTTAAAAGCTGTTTAGCTTCACGATGAAAAATACGTCCTTTTTCGGTAAGTTGTAATCGGTATTTAGAACGGTCGAGTAGATCAAAACCTAATTTCGCTTCTAAGTTTTTAATCGCCAGTGTCAATGCAGGCTGAGTTTTATGTAGCTTTAATGCAGCGCCACTTAAGCTCGCACTTTGCACAATAGCATCTAAAATTTGTAATTGATTAAGTTTCATAGTCAGCCCAGCACATTATAAGTAAAACTTATTGAGTTTCTAAAATTTAATGAATTTTATTTTATATGTTTGCAGCGTATGCTGCACTGACTTATTTAGCCTTTTTTTATCATGGAGATATCATGCCACTGTTTCGCTTATGTTTACTATCTGCGACATTACTAAGTTTAATAGGCTGCTCGGAGCCAGAGAAAATAGTTAAAGAAGAGCCGATTCGCCCTGTTAAATTATTTAGTATTGGTCATGATTCGCAAACAAACATACGCAGTTTTCCTGCGGAAGTCGTTGCAAACCAGGGCTCGTACCTGGCTTTTAGGGTCAATGGTGAGTTGGTTGAATTTCCTGTATTAGCCGGTGAGCAGGTAAAAAAAGGGCAACTATTGGCGAAATTAGACCCTGAAGATTTTCAATTACAATATAATGAGCGCAAAGCGCGCTATGAACTGGCTAAGTCGCAGCTAAAACGTATTAAACAACTATTTGATAAAAATATCACCAGTCAATCCGAGCTTGATCAAGCGGTTGCCAATGAACAAGTCGCTGAGTCAGCGTTTAAAATTGCAGAAACAAATTTAGAGTACAGTGAACTTCGTGCTCCTTTTGCTGGCATAGTAGCCAAAGTGTTTGTAAAAAACTTTGAAAGTATTCAAGCAAAACAAAATGTTTTGCGCTTAGAAACCCGTGATTTTATGGATGTAGCAATACAGGTTCCTGAAAAAATCGTGGCACGTATTCAAAAAGATACCCAATATCAACCTATGGTTGAATTTGATGGCTATCACGACAAGCAATACAAACTCACGCTTAAAGAATGGGATACCCAAGCCGATCCTGCAACACTCACCTATAAAGTGGTGTTTTCATTACCGGTGCCAGAAGATTTTAACTTACTTGCGGGTATGTCGGGACAAGTGATGATAGATTTGAGCAAAGTTACACGCTCACAAACCCCCTACACTATTTTACCTATTGAGTCGGTATTTTCAGATCCTAATAAAAGCCTAAGCGATAATGCCTATGTGTGGGTTTTTAATCAGCAAACTGGCACTGTGCATAAACAAGCAGTACAAGTGGGCCAATTGCATCACGACACTATTGAAGTTCTTAGCGGCGTAAAAGAAGGCCAACAAATTGTCTCTGCTGGTGTTCACTCTTTACAAGAGGGCATGTCTGTTCGCCCTTGGAATAAAGAGCGAGGCTTATAATTATGGGCTTTGCGCAACTATCTATTGAGAAAAAGGTCATTAGCTGGATGTTTACGCTGTTGCTGTTAATTGGCGGCAGTGTGTCTTATTTTGATTTAGGCCAGCTGGAAGACCCTGAATTCACTTTAAAAAAAGCCATGGTGATCACTTTATACCCGGGCGCCTCTCCACAGCAAGTAGAAGAAGAAGTCACATTTCCGATTGAAAATGCCATTCAACAGCTCCCTTATGTTGATTATGTCACCTCTATTTCATCCAATGGTAAATCACAAATTACCGTAGAAATGAAAAGCACCTATCGTAAACAAGAGCTTAGACAAATATGGGATGAAATGCGTCGTAAAATTAACGACCTTAGCCCGTCGCTGCCAAGTGGTGTTTACCCCAGTAATGTGATTGATGATTTTGCCGATGTTTACGGCGTTATGTTTGCCGTCACGGGCGATGGCTACTCGTATGATGAATTAAAAGACTATGTTGATTATTTAAAACGAGAACTTGTTTTAGTCAAAGGAGTGAGTAAAGTTACAATTGCGGGACAACAGCAGCCACAAGTAATGGTTGAGGTATCGACGCAAAAGCTTGCCCAACTCGGTATTGCGCCTAGTCATATTTATGATTTACTGCAATCACAAAACACCGTATCTAACGCTGGACGTATTCGCGTGGGTGATGAGTCTATTCGCTTGCACCCTACTGGTGAATTTAAAGATGTAAAAGAACTTGAAACCTTACTAATTTCAAAATCAGGTGCCAGCGAACTCATTTATCTAGGCGATGTTGCAAAGGTTTACCGTGAATATGCTGAAGTACCGACCAATGTGATTCATTACAATCAACAACAGGCTCTGCTTATTGGTGTGTCGTTTATGTCTGGGGTCAATGTTGTTGATGTGGGTAAACACATAGATGAGCACTTAGCATCTCTTGAGTATCAACGCCCGCATGGTATTGATATTAGCTCAGTGTATAACCAACCTAAAGAAGTAGAGCAGTCGGTAGATGGCTTTATTGTTAGTTTAATAGAGGCCATTGCAATAGTTATTGTAGTACTACTTATTTTTATGGGCTTTAAAAGTGGGGTTTTAATCGGCGGTATATTATTACTGACCGTATTAGGCACATTTATATTTATGAAGCTGTTTGCGATTGACTTACAACGTATATCATTAGGTGCGCTAATTATTGCACTAGGTATGCTGGTCGATAACGCCATTGTTGTGACCGAAGGTATTCTCATCAACCTCAAGCGCGGACAAACAAAGCTTAAAGCGGCAGTTAATATTGTCGATCAAACTAAGTGGCCACTACTTGGCGCAACAGTTATTGCCATAACCGCTTTCGCACCGATTGGTTTAAGCTCAGATGCCAGTGGTGAATTTGCTGGTAGCTTATTTTGGGTGCTGTTTATTTCTTTGCTCTTGAGCTGGATCACCGCAATTACGCTCACGCCGTTTTTTGCCCACTTGATGTTTAAAGAAACCGAATTTAAACACGAACATAATCAAGAGCATGAAGACCCTTACCAAGGCATCATATTCAATGGTTATAAAGCGATATTAAATTTAGCTATGCGCTTTAGAAAAACAACCTTAGTCCTTATGGTTGCTCTTTTATGCAGCGCTGTAGTGGGTTTTGGTGCTGTGAAGCAATCATTTTTTCCAGCCTCGAATACCCCGATGTTTTATGTCGATTACTGGCAAGATCAAGGCGCTGATATTCGCGCAACCCTTGAGGGCATTAAGCAGCTAGAAGCTTATTTACAAAAGAATGAACTGGTCACAGAAATCACCAGTACGGTTGGCCAAGGTGCGCCGCGTTTTATGCTGACTTACGCGCCTGAAAAATCCTACCCTGCTTATGGACAGTTAATTATTCGTGTCACCAATCGTGAAGCCGTCGCAAAAGTCATGCAAAAAGTGCGCGATTACGCAAAGCAACATCCACTGTCAGCAAAGTTAAAAGTAAAACCAATGGAGATTGGCCCCTCAACTGATGCCAAAATAGAAGCGCGGTTCTCAGGCCCCGATCCGGTTGTTTTAAGACAGCTTTCATCACAGGCTAAAGAGATTATCGCTAAAGACGACGGTGCCTTTAACATTCGAGATGATTGGCGTGCACGCACTAAAATGATTCGTCCGCAATTTAATGAACAAAAAGCGCGCCGTTTAGGGATCACCAAATTTGATCTTGACCAAGTTCTGTTAACGAGCCTGTCGGGTAAGCAAGTAGGTGTATATCGTGATGGTACGCAATTATTGCCTATTATTGCCCGTTCACCGGCAAGCGAGCGTTTAAATGTAGACAGTGTTCACGATTTACAAATTTATAGCCCTGTTTTACGCGTGTTTGTGCCGGTTACCCAAGTGGTTGATGAATTTATTGTTGAGTGGGAAGACAGCTTAATTATGCGTCGCGATCGTAAACGCACCATTACTGTGATGGCAGATCATGATGTTTTGGGTGATGAAACGCCTGCAAAATTATTTGCTCGGGTTCGCGCTGAGGTTGAAGCAATTGATTTACCCCGTGGCTATGAAATGCAATGGGGCGGCGAGTTCGAATCATCAAGCAAAGCGAAAAAGGCTATTTTTGGCTCGTTACCACTGGGCTATTTAGCAATGTTTGCAGTAACAGTATTACTGTTTAACTCAGTGAAAAAACCTTTGGTTATTTGGGCAACTGTACCGCTGGCTATTATTGGTGTTAGTGCAGGCTTAATAGTGATGAATGCGCCGTTTAGCTTTATGGCGCTACTGGGCTTATTAAGCTTAAGCGGCATGCTAATTAAAAACGGCATTGTACTGGTTGATCAAATAAACTTAGAACTGAGTGAAGGTAAATCGCCATATCAAGCAGTGTTTGACTCAGGCGTAAGCCGTGTGCGCCCTGTAGCCATGGCCGCTATCACGACAATACTTGGCATGATCCCATTACTATTCGATGTATTTTTTCAGTCGATGGCGGTCACCATTATGTTTGGCTTAGGGTTTGCCACCATACTGACGCTAATTGTAGTGCCGGTTTTATACACTGTGGTATTTAGGATTGATTACCCTAAACAGTAGGCTAACAAAAAACGCAGCTAAGGCTGCGTTTTTATTTGCTTTTTTACACAAGCTTAATTACTTTTTTAAGCTTAACGTGCCACTGCTGCGGGTTTTGTTTCCTGTGGCAGTATTTGCTTTGTGAGTATTTGATTTACCCACATAAGTAGTAGAGCGTTTTTGATAAGGCGTATTTCGACTACTTTTTTTAGCTTGCTTTTGTTGCTCGTCATTATTTTCACGACGTAGTTTCCCGCCCTGAAAGTCACGCTTATGAGCAGATTTAGCGCCACTATTTTTAGCTTGTTCAGTGTAATTGCGCTGTTCAGTATCATCATAAAGTGAGTGTTCTTGCGTTTTACCTGAATCAGCAATTGAGTCGTTAATGACCGCCATTTCAGCGTCGCTTAAATGTCGCCACTGCCCTACTTTTAAGCCTTTGAGAGTTACGTTCATAATACGCACACGTTTTAGTGTAACCACTTCGTAACCTAAGTATTCACACATACGGCGAATTTGACGGTTTAAACCTTGGGTTAAAATAATGCTAAATTGCTGCGCACCAGTCTGAGTAACTTTACACTTTTTAGTCACGGTATCTAAAATAGGAATACCGTTCGCCATTTTATTTACAAACTGACGATTAAGTGGTTTGTCTACAGTAACCACATATTCTTTTTCGTGGTTATTGCCAGCTCGTAAGATTTTATTAACGATATCGCCTTCATTGGTTAAAAAAATCAGCCCTTCTGAGGGTCTGTCTAAACGACCAATCGGAAATATACGTTCAGGATAATTAACGGCTTTAACTATATTACTTTGAATTTTACGCTCTGTGGTACAGGTAATGCCCACAGGTTTATTATAAGCAATATACACACGTTTAGGTGGTGCTTTTAATGGTTTACCATCAACCAAAACTACATCTGATTGGGCAACTTTAACACCCATTTCTGGTAATTCGCCATTAACGGTAACACGACCTTGCTCAATATATTTATCGGCTTCGCGGCGAGAGCAAAACCCGGTTTCACTAATAAATTTATTTAAACGCTTCAAGTCTGTCATCAGGCAAATCTTCTTAAATATAAAGGCGCATAGTTTAAACTACTCAAGCTATTTTTTCGCGGTTAATTTTCGCTAATTTACGCCATAGGTATTCAAGCGGGCCTTGCTTAAAATACCGGCAATAAATAGCTGTAAATATAAGCTGTACAATCACTAAGCTAATAGCGACGAGCCAATAATCGAGTCGGTTAAATTTGAGCGTCCACTGCGGAAAAAACACTTTAAACAATAATAACTGCATAATGGTTTGGCTTATGTATAAAGTAAACGCTAAGCGTCCAACTTGTTGGATAAGCCCCCCTATGTGGGCGCTGTTGTCACAAAGTTTAACGATTAAATGAATATAAAGCAGTGCAACACATAAGGCAGCAAGTTCATTAACAGGCTCTTGTAAGGCATAACCAATACCTTGATTGTATGGCACTAACATTAACCTTAAGCTAATAAATAACGCACTTAATAGAATAAGCTTAATAAGCAGCGCCTTACTAAGCCCTTTACTAAACACACCGTATTTGTAAGCCAAAATACCAATTAGCATAAACCCAGCACTAGCCCACAATAATAAAATAGGCACAGCCAACAACATATAGGCGCTCATTGCTATATTTTGGCTAAAGTGAGCACCGATGCTTTGGTAGTAACTAGTGTATATTTCGTAGTACTCGGGGGAATCTCTGTATAATGGCGCCTCATTAAGTCCTAACATAAATATGGCAATAGTCATTAAAGAAATAAAAGTAAAAAGCGCAGCTTTGTTTTTAAGCTCTTCATTCGTGTAATCTAAATAGCGCAATATAAATAAACCTGACACCCCATATAAAAACAAAATGTCGCCCGCCCACAATAAAAAACCATGTATTAAGCCAAACACAATTAGCCAATGTAATCGTTTTTTTAGTGGCTCAGTGCATTGGTATCGCTGATACTGAATATAAAGACCCGCACCAAACAGTAAAGTGAATAAAGTGCGAAACCGCCCTTCAACAAATATAAGGCTTAGTATGTTTAGAAACTGATCACTAGGTGGTGGTGTTGTGAGTGGCGTATAATTAAGCTCGAAAATAGCGAAGGAAAAACAGTTAATAAATACCAGACCAAGTACGGCTATGCCCCTTATAAAGTCCATATTATAATTGCGCAAAGCATGAATTCCCTAAATATTATCTTTATAGCTATCGGCCCATTGTACCGCTTGTTTGTATAATTTTGGTAAAAAAGCACTGTCTAAATTAATCAGTAATACTGCATTCTCAAGCGCCCACCAGCTTCCTGTTTCGTAGGCTTTTACTGTTTCAAGGATATAATATAAGTTATTTTTTTCACCAGTTAACGCTGCTTTTATATCTTCCGGGAATGGAAGTTTATCAACCAGCAAGTCCATTGGCTTGTCTAAAATAGCATCGAGCAGTGAAAAAAGCCCCGTTAAAAATGCTTCACCTTGAACCTGCTTAGCAACTTTAGCGGCTATTAATTCACAAAACCGTGCGCGAATAACGCACATCTGCATGAGCTCTATAGGCTTAGAGCGTGCTGTATGGGCAGTGACAATTAAACTAACAAACTTTTTTAAACGTGCTTGGCCGAGGTAAACTAACGCTTGTTTTAACGACGAAATTTGGCTTTGTAGCGGAAACACACCGCTATTTAATAAACGCAGTAACTTGTAGGCCAATGCCGCATCAAGCTCAAATAAACCGGTGATCACTTTAACATCAGGATCTGGCTTCATTACTTCTGAGTAAATAGCGATCACTAGGCCGTAATTATAGTGAATATCTTTTTGTTCTATCATCACTGGGCGCGCAAAATAATAACCTTGAAAATAATCAAAGCCCATTTTACGGGCCAATTTATATTCTTCATCGGTTTCTATTTTTTCGGCTAGTAGTTTAATATTTTTGTACTTTTTAAGCTTATTAACCACCAGCGGAATTTCAGCAAGTGGAGTAAGGCGAATATCAAATTTAATTAAGTTGACCAGCTTTAAAAAGCGCTCCCACTGCGGCGTATAAACAAAATCATCCAGGGCTAATTTGTAGTTACTGTGAAATAGCTTGCGACATAGCTCGTAGGTATCGTCGGTGGGCTCTATGGTTTCAAGTAATTCAATTACAACATCTTTACAAGGTAAAAAATCACACAAATCAAGTTTTAATGACTCAGGGCCAATATTGATCAATGCTTTTTTACCCGAGGTAATGTGACGAGTACCTAGGTTAAGCTGGTTTTCCATGATAAGCCTCGCCGTTGCTTGACCATCAGATACACCAGGAAAGCAATTTTCAGGACTATCGCGAAATAGCAGTTCATAAGCAACTACATTTTGATTCCGATTTAGTATTGCTTGCCTTGCCACAAATACAGACACATTACCTACTTTATATTATTTCCACCAGACTAAGTAATTAAAGCGTAAATAAGAACGGATGTCACTGAACTTTATAAAATTTTTTAATATAAGTATGTTATATAATCAGTTACCACACTATCCCAACTAAATCGTGCATCAGCAGCTCGCCTTTTTATTGCTTGCCATTGCTTAGGGTTTGTTTGATATAGGCTAAGTGCCTCAGTTAAACTCTGCAAGAGTGCATCAGCTTGTGTACTTAGCGTATCGCCGTTAAAACAAAATCCACTGACATTATGCTCTACGGTATCTTTTAAACCTCCGACACTGTGCACTAAGCAAGGTTGGCCGGCTCGCATTGCGAGCATCTGGCTAATCCCACAGGGCTCAAAAGAACTCGGCATTAAAAATAAATCACCTAATTGATACATTAAATCGCCAACATCTTGCCCATAGCCTTTTAAAAACAAAAAGTTGTTATTACGTGCCATGGCGCAGGTAAAAAGGTGTTCAAGTTTACTATCGCCTGAGCCCAGCACAAGTAAACGCCCCTTAAATTGATTAATGATCTGACACACTGAATCAATAGTCAGGTCTTTGCTTTGTTGCTGGCAAAGTAACAATACTTTTTGCTCAGTGAGCCGCCCTACACTTGTTACAAGTGGCCCTTGCTTATCACACGCCATAAATTGTAAAACACGCTGATGGGCGATGTAGTGGCTGCTGTGTAATTGCGCGCTTTTTGCCATCCAACTAAACAAAGTCGATTCTATTTGCTCTAATAGCTGACTATAGGTTGCTTCATGTTCGTCTTGAATTGCGTAATCACAGCCGTTGAGTATGCCAATTAATTTGCCTTGCTCAGCCGCTTGTTGTAAATCTCGTTCAAGTCCTTCGCCACCAAAGAATCCGTGGGCGTCATTACTTGCTATTTGCACTTCTTGGCTATAACTCGGTGAAACCACATGTACTTTGTCGGCTAAATTAATGGCACTGCGCATAGGGTTAAAGCAATGCGGATAACGAGGGTCACATAATCGTTGCCCGTCGTAACTTAACGAGGGAAACCATGCTTCTAAGCTTGAATCATCCCCTTTAAAAGGACGAATTCCCTGCAAAGCTAAATTGTGCACCGTATATACCAAGCGCAGCTTAGCAAGCTTGCCATAACGAGGATTAAATTTAAGTAACACGGCCACACAGGCACTGTGCCAATCATGCAAATGTAAAGTGTTGGGTTGTGTTAATACGCCCTGTATCAGGGCTTCACAAATAGCGGCATTAAACAGTGCAAACTTGGTTGCATCGGTAGCAAATGGTCTATTATCGTTGTCGTTACAATACACACTCAATGATTGACTAAAAAGAGGATGACTTATAACTATTTGCCTCACCCCTTTTTGATTCTGTGTAATTTCAAACAAAGATAAAACGTGTGTCTCTGACTTAAATGCCACACTCACTTCACCAATAAAACAGCGCTCACCTAGTTCAAAACCATAATCAGGAATAACCACATCTACCGTCAGCCCCTGCGCCACTAACGCCTTTGGTACATCACGAATAACATCAGCAACACCACCAACTTTGGCATTAGGTAACGCATCATTCTCTGCAGCAACCATTAATACATGCATTAATTTACTCTTATAGTTTGCTGCAAGGCTTTCGCCTTGCTCTTTTAATTATTATTTATTAACGATGTGACTTATTGTCTAACTTCATCAGCATATCGCGGGTGACCAATACAATCCCTTTTTTTGATACCCGAAATCCATTGGCTTCATCGGTTTTACGATCAAAACCAATCTCTAATCCAGGTGGGATCTCACAGCTTCTATCTATAATTGCTCGCTTAATTTTACACCCTCGATTTACAATAGCACCGGGTAAAATGACCGACTCCTCAATGGTACAATATGAACGAATATGTACATTAGAAAATAATAATGATTTTCTCACTAAAGAGCCGGAAACAATACACCCACCCGACACCGTTGAGTCAACCGCCATCCCTCGGCGATCATCATCATCAAAAATAAATTTGGCAGGAGGAAGTTGCTCTTGGTAAGTCCAAATTGGCCAAGTAGGATCGTACAAATCCAGTTGAGGCTCTGGCATAACCAGTTCCATATTTGCTTCCCAAAACGAATCTAGAGTTCCCACATCGCGCCAATAGGGTTGTCCTACCTGTGCGGGATCTCTAAACGGGTAGGCAAACACATTATGCTCTTCAATAATAGCCGGAATTATATCATGGCCAAAATCACGCCCTGAGCCCTCTGTTTGCGCATCTTTTTGTAGCTGCTCAAATAAAAACTCAGTATTAAATACATAATTTCCCATTGATGCTAAACAGGTGCCTGGTTTACCAGGCACTGAGCTGGGCTCGGCAGGTTTTTCGTCAAACCGACGTACACGACTTTCTTCATCAACCGTCATCACACCAAAGGTACCCGCAGCTTCTTCAACCGGTACTTCTAAACAGCATACCGTCATGTCGGCGCCATTTTCTACATGCTTTGCCAACAGCCCGCCATAATCCATACGATACACATGGTCGCCAGATAAAATCATTACATATTTAGGTAACTCATGGCGAATAATATCCATATTTTGAAATACCGCATCGGCAGTACCGCAATACCATTCATCACCATGGCGCTGTGACGCAGGTAATATTTCAACTGACTCACCTAATTCCTTTTTAAAATGCCCCCACGCTCGATTTACATGGCGAATCAGTGAGTGTGATTTATATTGCGTTGCAATTCCGACACGTCTTACACCTGAGTTAATGCAATTTGATAGTGGAAAATCAATAATACGATGTTTACCACCAAAATAAACGGCGGGTTTAGCACGCCAGTCGGTTAGCTCATGCAAGCGAGAACCGCGACCTCCGGCAAGAATTAAAGCGTAGGTTTCTCTTGTTAAATTACTTATATAACGATTTGCATAACTGGGCATATTACTCTCTCCGTTTAGTGTCAGCTATTAGTGTCAGTGTTTGTTTTTACTGTTTGGTGTGTGGTATCTAGTGGAGTTAAATGCCATATATCATCACAATATTGACTAATTGTTCTGTCACTAGAAAATGAGCCACTGGCGGCAGTATTTAAAATACTCATTTGAGTCCAGTAGGTTTGATCTGCATAGGCTTTATCAACATCACGTTGCGCAGCTATATAGCTGGCAAAGTCATGGGCGGTTAACCAAGGATCGTTGTTACTTTTAATGCCATTAATCACATCGTCAAATAAGCCAGGTTCAAATAGATTGAAATGGCCACTTTCGAGTAAGTGCATCACACTATTCAAATCAGGGTTATTCGCAATTATTTCACTGGGGTTATAATGTGCTTTTATGTCGTCAATCTGCTCAGCTTGTGCGCCAAATAAGAAGAAGTTCTCAGCCCCAACAGCGTCACGTATTTCGATATTAGCGCCATCTAGGGTGCCTATTGTTAGCGCGCCATTCATCATAAACTTCATGTTGCCGGTACCTGAGGCCTCTTTGCCTGCGGTTGATACTTGCTCCGATAAGTCCGTTGCAGGGCAAATGGTTTCCATGGCGGTGACATTATAATTAGGTAAAAACGCGACTCTTAGAAAAGCAGATACCTGTGGGTCTTTATTGATCACCTCAGCAACATTATTAATGAGTTTAATGATTTTTTTAGCCATCATGTAACCCGGTGCTGCTTTACCACCTAATAAAACGCAACGAGGCACCATGCCTTGTGTGTCGCCACGGCGTATGCGGTCATATAAATGAATAACGTGTAAAATGTTAAGTAACTGGCGCTTATATTCGTGAATACGTTTTACCTGCACATCAAATAGCATATTGATATCAAACTCTACGCCACATCTTTGTTTTACTAAATCAACGAAGCGTTGTTTGTTTTGCTGTTTTGCTTGATGCCACTTTATATGAAACTGCGGGTCATCGTAGTAACGACGTAATTGGCCAATTTGTGCAAAATCACCTATCCAGTCTTTGCCTATTTTTTCGCTAATGATCTGGCTTAAACTCGGATTGCAGTATGCAAGCCAGCGCCGTGGAGTAACACCATTGGTTTTGTTGTTAAATTTATCAGGCCATAGCGCGTAAAAATCTTTAAACAAACCCGCGGTTAATAACTGCGTATGTAGCGCTGCCACACCATTGACAGAGTAACTGCCGACAATGGCTAAAAAGGCCATACGTATTTGCGGCTCGCCCCCTTCTTCAATTAATGATAAATCCCGTTGTTTTTGCACATCACCTGGCCAATGCATGGCCACCTCGGCTAAAAAGCGGGCATTAATTTCATAAATAATCTCTAAAATACGCGGTAATAATTTAGCAAATAACGATACCGACCACTTCTCTAATGCCTCTGGTAGTAAGGTATGATTTGTGTAAGCCATGGTTTTGGTGGTGATATTCCATGCCTGATCCCAATCCAGTTCATGGTCATCAACTAAAATTCGCATCAGCTCGGCAACCGCAATACTTGGGTGGGTATCGTTAAGCTGAAACACATGATGCTGAGCAAATTCAGTAAAATCATTACCGTATTGTTCAATCCATTGTGTAAGTACATCTTGAATACTTGCCGATGATAAAAAGTATTGTTGACGTAATCTCAGCTCTTTACCATTTTCACTGCTGTCGTTAGGGTACAACACCATGGTTATTTGCTCAGCGAGATTTTTTTGTGCTACTGCTTCAGAATAACTTCCGGCATTAAATTCTGTTAAATTAAATTCGTCCGTTGCTTCAGACTTCCAAAGTCTAAGGGTATTAACAATATTATTTTTATAGCCCGGAATAGGTACATCATAAGGCACTGCTAATACATCTTGAGAACTGATCCATTGGCGATGCTCACGGCCAAATTTATCGGTGTAGCTTTGTACATAACCAGAAAACTTAACCCGTTTAGCTTGCTCCGGTGCGCTTAATTCCCAAGGATGACCTTCTCGTAACCAGTTATCTGGTTGCTCAACCTGATTACCCTCTTTTATTGACTGATTAAACATGCCATATTCATAACGAATACCGTAACCGACTACTGGCAGCGCTAAACTGGCACAGCTATCTAAAAAACAGGCCGCTAGTCGCCCTAAGCCGCCATTGCCTAAACCGGCATCATGCTCAGCTTGTTCAACACTTTCAAGCTCAGTACAGTAAGCTTGCAGTGCCTTTGTAACTTGTGATTCTAAATCTAGATTTAATACTGCATTACCCAGCGCTCTGCCCATTAAAAACTCTAACGATAAATAGGCTGTTTTACGGCGTTTTTGTTGTTTTATTTGTTGATTGGTTTCCCTGCAGCGTGCCACTAACCGGTCTCTGATCGTCAGTGCTAATGCATGATACAAATACAGCTGTGACTCGCCCACCACATCACGCCCTAAGGTGTAATAAAAGTGTCGTGTTAAATCATCACTTAAAGTACTTTCGTCTATCACTGGGCCTGCTTGCCAGCCTTTTACTACACACACTTGCTCGTCTTGCTTAGTCATAATCATCGCCTTCTAAATTGGCACTAAAAACCCAACTACTTTGTGCTGAAATATTCACGGTTGCATCTTCTTGAATAACAGATGATGCGTTATTTACACTTGATAATACTAACGTCCATGGCGCGATAATGGGCGATTGTGGTAATTGGCAGACCACAGGCAGTTTACTAGCATTAAGAATAATTAATAACGCATGCTTATTTTGCTTATCAAGTAAGCTATACATTAAAAATTGCCGTGTATCTTCATGCCAATGTGTTTCATCCATTTTTTTACCTTGCTCGGTAAACCACTTAACGGTGAAGCGCTCATCAATATCATCCAAAAACACACTGTGTTTAAATGCACTGTGACCACGCCTGATTTTTAGCGCATCATCAATAAACTGAATCAATGAATGATTCAGTTGTGAGTCTTTCCAGGCAAGCCAGCTGGTGCGATTATTTTGACAATAAGCGTTATTATTACCGCCTTGCGAGTGCGCCATCTCACTGCCAGCGGCTATCATTGGCACGCCTTTGGAGAGTAATAAGGTGAGTAGAAAGTTTTTTTGTTGTTGTAAGCGCAAACTCATTACTTCTGGGTCGCTGGTATATCCCTCAACCCCGCAGTTAAACGAATAATTAGCGCTATGGCCATCCTGGTTGTTTTCACCATTGGCCTGGTTATGTTTTTGCTCATAACTGACTAAGTCGGCTAACGTAAACCCATCATGGCTGGTAATAAAGTTAATGCTATTTAGCGGGCCTCGGTTACTGTGTTCAAAAATATCAAACGAGCCATGTAAACGCTTTGCCACATCACTAATAATGCCTTTTTCACTTTGCCAAAAGCGTTTAATCACATCACGATATTGATCGTTCCACTCTCGCCAAGGTGAAGGAAATGCACCAAGCTGATAACCACCAGGGCCTATATCCCACGGCTCACTGATCAGTTTAACTTTATTTAACACAGGATCTTGGGCAATTGCTTGTAAAAAGGTGTGAGACGCACTAAAGCCCGTATTTGAACGCGCTAAAATGGTGGCTAAATCAAATCGAAAGCCATCAACGCCCATAACTTCAACCCAGTAACGTAAGCTGTCGAGTACCAATTGTAAGGTTTTAGGGTGATCGATATTTAACGTATTGCCACACCCTGTATCATTAATATAAACATTGGGTTGCCGCTCAATGGTGCGATAATATGTCAGGTTGTCGAGCCCTCGCAGAGATAAAATAGGGCCATCATTTCCTCCCTCTGCGGTGTGGTTGTATACCACATCCAAAATAACTTCAATATTGGCGCGATGTAACTCACTCACCATTTGTTTAAATTCGTTTATATCGTCATTAACCAAATAGTCTTTATGA
Organism: Pseudoalteromonas sp. APC 3495; assembly: GCF_030407645.1. Lineage (NCBI taxonomy): Bacteria > Pseudomonadati > Pseudomonadota > Gammaproteobacteria > Alteromonadales > Pseudoalteromonadaceae > Pseudoalteromonas > Pseudoalteromonas sp. APC 3495. The sequence continues at coordinate 19,740 of NZ_JASDDA010000006.1, forward strand.
GGAGTAAAAAAATTAAGACTATTATAGCCCCAGTAATTTTGCAGTCCTTTAGCGGTTAAAAACTGTTCGCTTATAAAAGCATGCACAGGCAAAAGCTCAATAGCCGTTACCCCTAAACTTTTTAAATGCTCAATAAAACTGGGATGACTCAAACCTAAAAATGTCCCTTGTAGCGCTTTAGGGATATCAGGATGGCGACAGGTAGCACCTTTAACATGGCACTCATAAATAACGGTATTGGCCCAACTATGCTGTGGCTTATTATTTGAATAAGCAACCGGCGCAGTCACTTTTGATTTAGGCATATCTATCGCATTATTAACCACGCTTTTAGTGCCAATGGGCATTTGCCCGTAATGACGTTCGCTCCAAGTAAATTCGTTAAACAAGTCTTTTGCATACGGATCAATCAGTAATTTATGCTCATTAAATAACATGCCTTTTTCTGGGATGTATTCGCCATCAACCCTAAAGCCATACAATGCGCCTGTGCTTAATGGGGCTATATGAATGCTCCATACGCCGCCTTCATTAATATTCATGGCTATTTTTAATATTTCTGTATGACCACTTTTATCAAATAAGCACACAAAAGCTTGGCTTGCATTAGGGGCATACAAGGCAAAGTTGACGCCTTGGTTTTGTACACTCGAACCCAGTGGCAAAGGCGCACCCTGAGTAACCTCAAAGCAATTACTCATCATTCACCTTTTCTAAGTAAAGTGTGGTTAAGCCACCAATATTAACTGTAATACTGTGATCAAACCCATGACTTGGCTGAACGACTGAATGGATAAGCTGGTTTTTATCCTCTGTGACACGATAACCTGAGCCAAAAAAGCAAACTTCATCGGTATTTAATACCACTTTATATGTGCCCTTCGCTGGCACACCTAAGGTGTAGTGTTGATAAGCCGTTGGTGTAAAGTTAGCGACAATAACCATAAACTGGTCAGCATTTTTAGCATAACGAATAAAGCTAAACATACTCTGCTGGCTGTTATTATTATCTATCCATGAAAAGCCCGTTGCACAGCTATCGAGCTCATATAAAGATGGATGCGCTTGATACACTTGATTAAGACGTTTAACCGTATGCTGAATCCCTTGATGGCTTTGATGCTCAAGCAAGTGCCAGTCTAGTGAATGGTCATGATCCCACTCTTTACGCTGTGCTATTTCGGCGCCCATAAACAGTAATTTTTTGCCTGGATGTGCCCACATAAACGCATAATAAGCACGTAAGTTTGCAAACTGCTGCCAATCGTCACCGGGCATTTTGTTTAGTAGTGATCCCTTGCCATGCACCACTTCATCATGACTTAGCGGTAAAATATAATTTTCACTAAATGCATACACCATAGAAAATGTCATTTTATGATGGTGATATTTTCTAAATAACGGATCTTGCTGCATATAATCTAAGCTGTCATTCATCCAGCCCATATTCCATTTATAACCAAAACCTAAGCCATTGTGTTCAACACTTTGCGTGACCCCAGGCCAAGCCGTTGACTCCTCGGCAACCATCATAATGCCGGGGTTATTTTTATAACTGCGTAAGTTCACTTGTTTTAGGCACTCTATTGCCCCTAAGTTTTCTCGACCGCCATAACAATTAGCTACCCACTGTCCTTCTTTACGACTGTAATCAAGGTAAAGCATTGACGCCACCGCATCTACACGCAGTCCGTCTATGCCAAATTGGCTAAGCCAATACATCGCATTAGAAATTAAAAAGCTTTTTACTTCAGGGCGGTCATAATTATAAATATAAGTGTTCCAATCAGGATGAAACCCTTGGCGCATATCAGCGTGTTCGTATAAATGGGTGCCATCAAAGCAATGTAAGCCATGTGGGTCGCTTGGAAAGTGCCCAGGAACCCAATCAAGTAATATGCCTATGTTAGCTTTATGACATTGCTCAACTAAGTATTTAAAGCTGTTGTAATCACCAAAGCGGCTCGTAGGTGCAAACAGCCCTACTGGCTGATAACCCCAAGAGCCATCAAACGGGTATTCACTGATCGGCATAAGTTGTAAATGCGTGAACCCCATTTCAATCACGTAGCCTACAAGCTTATCTGCAAGCTCGGTGTAGCTTAAGTAACGGTTATGCTCAGCGCGTTGCCAAGAGCCTAAGTGCACTTCATAAATACTAATAGCGGCATCAATATGATTACGCTTTTGGCGATTTATAATCGCTTGTTCACTTAGCAAAATAGGCGCTGGTTTGTACTGTAATATACTGGCAGTGCCCGGTGCTTGCTGCATTTTAAATGCAAAAGGATCGGCTTTATCTAAAACTTCGCCACTGAGCGTAGTAATAGCAAATTTGTAGCACATGTCTGCACTTAAACCCGGGATAAATAATTCCCATACCCCACTTGCCGGATGAAATCGCATAAAATGGCGATTCGCTTGCCAAAAATTAAACTCACCAATAACCGATACACTGGCGGCATTAGGCGCCCACACACAAAAACGAACACCATCTACCCCTTGTTGTGTAGTAAATTGCGCACCTAGGTGAGTATAAGCATGCTCAAGGCTACCTTCGTTAAACAAGTACATAGCCTGTTCATCCAATGTACTGCTGAAGCTGTATTCATCATAAAATGTAACATCGCTATTTTCATAACTAACCTGGCATTGGTAAACACTGCTAGGCATGCTTGATAACTCAGCGATAAATAAATCACTGTGTTTATAGCGTAACGTGCTAATAACTTGACCATCAATTAACAGTTCGACGCGTAATGCCGCTGGCAAATAGACGCGTATTTCAGTGCCACTTTGGGTGTTGTGCGCGCCTAAAAAACTAAACGGGTCTTTAAATCGCCCTGCAGTTAATGCGTTTACCTGTGCGTCATAATCAACTAATTGCGTTGATACCCTATTTTTAGTACTGCCCATTTACGCATTCCTTATTGAATGTATTGCAGCCAAAAGAGCAGCATTATCTTTAAAAATATCGTCGCATGTATGTGTGAGTACCCGTCGCCAATTAGGATACTCTTTATCGGTGCCAGGAATATTGACTGGGTAGTGTTGCTTGTCTAAATCATCAAGCTGTAATGCAAATAAACGAGACGGCGATTTAGCTAAACATACAGCCAAAGCGCTATAAACATCAAAAGCATCCGTGTTAAGTGAAAAGGAAGTGTTTTGTGGATTTAAAAAGCGTAATAACCGGTGTTGCTCTTGCTCTCGCTGCTGAACTAACTGCTGATACTCATCAGTATCAATCAGCCCATACTGCTGTTTAATTTTTAAATCGCTATGCTGCCACCAGCCCACAAATGGCGGTACATCATGATTGGCTATCATTAGCAGGCATTGATCGCTAAGGTCATCGCTATTTACAAATTCATCATTTTGTTGTTTTTCAAAATAAAATAAGCTGTTTGAGAAAATGCCACTATCAACCAGTGCCTCTTTTACCTCAGGTGGTACAACCCCTAAATCTTCGCCTATTACTATGGCCTGATTAAGATGAGATTCAATTTTTAAAATTGCTAATAAATGCTCAAATGGGTAGTACACATAACAGCCATCTTGGGTATTATTGTTTATGAAACACCACCACAAACGCCTAATCGCCATTACATGGTCGATTCGTAACCCGCCTACTGCATCCATATTAGCGCGTATGAGTGAACGATAAAACTGATAGTTATTGTCAGCAAGGCGCTGCGGGTTTATTGCTGGTAGCCCCCAATTTTGGCCGTTAGGTGCCCAAGGATCTGGTGGTGCACCAAGGGTTGCATCTTGACTAAATAATCCCTGCTGATATTTAAATTCAGTGCCCTCATTAGCACAGCCCACCGCTAAATCATTAATTAAACCAATCGCCATCCCTTGGGCAATACAATGCTGTTGGCATTGCGTAAGTTGGCTGTGTGCTTGCCATTGGAGGTAATATTCAAATGTGGGCTCTGTAGTTTCTAACATAGCCAGCACATCATTGTACTGTTTACAAAACGCACTAAATTCGTTTTGCCGTGCTTGACTGCCCTGTTGTTGAAAATGCTTAAAAAGCAGCTTAAAAGCAGCATATTTACACTCAGTAACCGTTTTATAATCAATAAAGGCTACATCTTGGTCGCTGTATTTACTTGAGGTATAAGCAGATAACAACTCAGTTAAATCCGGATTGTTAAAGCTGTCTGGCGATAAATTAATTGCGATATATAGCGGATTGAGTAAGGCACGATTGTTTGGGTTGTAGGGGCTGGCGCACTCAGGGTTATCTGCAAACAATAAGTGCAATGGGTTAAGTAAAATATAATCCATATTTTGCTTTGCACATAAGGTTGCCAACTCAAGTAAATCACTAAAATCGCCAATCCCGAGTCCGGCTTTATTTTTTAATGTATATAACTGAATTGATAAGCCAAAGCGTTTTTTATCCGCTATTTGGTAGGCTTGTTCAGGGGTAGACCAAATTTGTGTTTTAGCTGATTGCTCACCCATCGTTAATAACGCATCATAATAGCCGGTTGGTAAATGCGTCAGTGGTAGCGCTATTTCTATATAACGACACCCATTTACAAAGTACTCACCTAATGCTGCATACTGAGCAATGTGTTCAAATTGCAGCTTTATATTTAATGCTGCCACAGTTAATGTAATTTTGTGATGCGTATCAGCTTCATTAACACGCACCTTTAGCACATTACTAGCCTGATCTATTATGCTAACAGCAGGTGCGAGTGTTAACCATGTAGCCGCATCCAATTGATAATTTAACTGGGTTATTTGCGCCGTATCACGTGTGTCAACGCCACAGCAGTGCAAAGCAGATATACGGGTGTCTTCGCTAAATATAACGTGTTCACCCGTATACTTAGTGTATTCGTAACCAATACCATGCAAATAAAACAATTGCGATAGTGCGTCCATTCAGCGACCTTAATTAATGCGTTGTGTATTTACTATACTATTTTCTGTACCAAAATTATTAGCAATATACCCATCAGCCTGATGATCGTTATCCCACTGTTTACCATTTATTAAATAGCGAAAATGAAACTCTTTATCAACGGGAAGACGTTGCTTGCATTTAAATACGCCAAGCTTTTTGTTGTGCTTCATTGGCACCGGCTGCCAATCATTAAATTCTCCAAGTAAACAGACATCATCTGCATCTGGGTGAGAAAATTCAAAGGTTACTTCTGCTTCATTTTTTGTTTTAAAAAAGCGTTTATTCAACATAATAGGCTCCAACTAAACCATAAGGGTTATTCATCTTTGCCACAGGCCAAACAGCTTAAAAAGGCGATGTGGAATCCATTCATTCACATAAAAACAGCTTTAAAGTTAATCAAAACTTTATTTACGCATTATTACAGTGCGTTATTTATTTTACCGCACTGGTTTGGTGCAATTTTAACCATTAAAACTGATTTTTAAGTAAGCACTGCAACTGAGCAACTTTTAAACCAACTACACCATAACAGCTAATTAATTTGCTTTTGTCCTTATACACATACTTATTAATTTTTATTACTACATTAAAACTATAAAAACCTTTAGCTTAACAACATCATCAGCGATAATAACTATCTACTCAGCCAACCCGATGAACACTTAAATACAATGTTGAAAAAAAGCATCCTTATTACTTCTGTTATCGTCTTTAGCATCATTACGGCTGTTGTAGGCAGTTCAATTTATACACTATATAGTAAAAAGGTGGTCTCTGTAGACCCAAAACTAAAAGAAATTTCAGGCATTGAGTTTGATAAACATAAACGGCTTTGGGCTATTAACGACAGTGGCGACGAGCCTAAGCTTTATAGGCTCAATGACGATGGTTCAATTGCAAAAGAAGTACTCGTCACGAATGCAAAAAATATAGATTGGGAAGATATGACGCAAAATAAGTTTGGTCATTTCTTTTTAGGCGACTTTGGTAATAATAAAAATGATCGTAAATGGCTAACAATTTATAAAATAGAAAACCCTATAGATATAAAAACCAATACAACAGAAGCTGAAATTATAAAGTTTACCTACCCAGAATTAGATGGCAGCCCAATACAACCTGATCAACGTAATTATGACTTAGAAGCGTTTGTGGCTTTTGGTCGACATTTATACTTGTTTACTAAAAATCGCACAGAGCCATTCGATGGAATTACTAACGTTTACAAAGTAGGTGACCATGCAGCGAATTTTGATGCCCAGCTGATAGATTCATTTAAAACGTGCACCACCATGGAAAAGCTTTGCTGGATCACATCCGCAGCACTTAGCCCAGATAGAAAAAAGCTCGCGCTATTAGATTCAACCAGTATTTGGCTGTTTGAAAACTTTAAAGGCGATAAGTTTTTCTCTGGCGATGTATTTAAAATTGACTTAGGTATTGTAACCCAAAAAGAGGCAATCACCTTTTATGATGACAATACAATCGCCTTTACCGATGAGGAGTTTAAAGGCATTGGCGGCAATGTTTATTTTATAAAGCTCGACCAAGTAACCAAAGTGAAAGTGCAGCGAAGCCATCCTCAGCCGCAGTAGTTTAAAATAAATCTATTTCTGAGGAATTAACTTGTACACTGATTAAGTTCTCGGCAAGTAAATCTTCATAGATACAAAATTTATCTCGGCCATTATTTTTTGCATAATAAAGCGCTTTATCTGCGCTTTCTAGCACTGCAATTGGAAAATCATAAGGACTAATACGCGCTAAACCAGCACTGATCGTCATATTTTCAACAAAAGGAAACGATGTATCTCTAATGAGCTGTATAAATTCAGCCATTTTATTACTGATTGAGTCAGCATCTGTGGGCTCAAAAACAATCACGAATTCTTCCCCACCAAAACGAAAAATTAAATCTGTTGAGCGAAAAAAGTGACGCATTTTTTGCGCTAATACGAGTAACACTTCATCTCCACAGATATGACCGTATTGATCATTTATATTTTTAAAATGATCAATATCTAAAATAGCCAGCCAAGATGTTGATGCCTGCTTTTGTTGCCTTTTATCTTTATCTCGGGATGAGCCGTGCATTTTTAATACTTGTTTTTCAATTAGCTGTTTTATTTTTTTCTCAAAGGTCTGTCTATTTAACAGACCCGTTAATTTGTCTCTTTCGTTTTCATGGAGTATCACTAAATAGTTTTCAAATATGCGGCAAAAAGCATTTAGCATCACTTGAGCCGAACTATCTAAACTTTTTGAAACCACAGAAATGGCAGCAACTGTTTTTTCTTGGCGGGTAATGGGGAGCCAACGGCGTTCAATTCCATCGGCAGACTGAACAGTAATAATACAGGCAGAACGTAAACACGATAGAAGTTCATCCTCAGGCTGTGCAACAATTTGTCGTTGTACCCACTCGAATTGCTTTTCACCCGTCACTTTTAAGCAAAGACTTTGCTCAATAGTCAGTTGGCCTTGAACTTCTATATCTTTATAAACTGAGACTTCTTTACAGCCTATAAATTCTTGGATGGTCGATATCAAACTATATTCAAGAGAATCTACATCTCTATTTTTTGTTATTTTGATGACTGAATTCAGTAAATTTTCTTGCATTGTACTCCCTAAAGCAAACTGGGCGTTTGAGCATTAATAAAATTTAGCATAGACCACGCAGTGGAATATGCTAAATAAAAATTAAAGCATCAATGCTCATCCAGTTTAGGAGCCGCATTTTTAATAAATTAAGAACTGTAAGCGCTATTTTAGCTATTGGTCATGCAATTAATAAACTTCTCAGAGAGCTGTGTTATTGCCACTTTATCAGTGTACATAGGCTCGTTATTTTTTATTATAAACTCAGCACATTGTGCTTGAGATTGTTTGAATTTTTGCTTACATGAGTTTACCGATTCGCCAATTACTTCTTGGTAGATGCTTTCATCACACAAGCTATCGGCAAATTGACTCGCCCCGGTAATAATTTCATTAATGCTGACAGGAGAGGATTCTAATTTGAAGAATATATCGCTGTAAGTTTCAACCGTTATGCTCTGTGCAGGGTCAAATAAAGTCGCTTTTGCACTTAAATATGAGCCAGCTATTAATAATGCCACAGCAGCCATTGTTGTGTATTTCATAACATTTCCTTGTAAAGTCTTAGCCCAGTGGTGCCAAAAACGTCCTATTTCACTCACACCTTATTAGCCAATGCTAATAAGATTAATAACTGTATTGATGAGATTTTTTAAGTACTGGAGGATTGCAACAAATGTAGGGCAATAAGCCTATTGATTTGGTTAAAAACATTCCTTGTTCCTAATATCAAGTAGACTACAATCAAGTTAGCTTAAATGCAAATAATTAATGCTCACTGAATGTACTAAATAAATCGAATTAACGCTTAAATTTAGTCTCTAAAATAACCGATGAACGGGTACGCTCTACCCCATCTAAGTTACCAATATCATCAAGTAAGTGGCTTAACTGCTCAAGGTTCTGTGCTTCTACAATAGCAATTAAATCAAACTCTCCACTGATTGCATACAACTGAGAAATCGCATCAATTTGCTTTAATTCAATATTAGTTTTTGTTGTTAGCTTCTGTTTTACTTTTATTGAAACATGCGCAGAGACCAAGCTATTTAAAAAGTCATCTCCAAAGTCAACGCTATAACCCTTAATGATCCCACTTTGCTCTAATTTTAGCATTCGGCTTTGCACCGTTGAACGAGATAAACTCAAATGCCTTGCTAAGTCAGAAATGCTAGCGCGGGCGTTCGTTTTTAATACTGAGAGTAGTTTTTCATCTTGGGGAGTTATCATAATGCTAATTAAATTCGTTAATTTGACTATTATTCTAATCATTTTTCACAAAATAGCACTGCAAATTTCATTCATAACCTTTGATAATGACATTTTTAATAAGTAAAACACATTGTATTGCTGAATCATCCTGACCTTATCGTTATTTTTTCAGCAACGTATTTTTTTATGTGAATAATTTAGGTGTAAAAATGCAAGTAACCAGAGATTTATTTAACGACGTAATGGTCCCTAATTACAACCCTTCGGCTGTTGTTCCTGTTCGCGGTGAAGGCTCACGTGTGTGGGATCAGAACAATAACGAATTTATCGATTTTGCCGGTGGTATTGCAGTTAATTGTTTAGGGCATTGCCATCCTGCATTAGTCGGTGCACTTAAAGAGCAAGGCGAAAAAATTTGGCACTTATCAAATGTAATGACCAATGAGCCAGCTCTTCGTCTAGCTAAAAAAATGGTTGATGCCACGTTTGCTGAAAAAGTTTACTTTGCAAACTCAGGGGCTGAAGCAAACGAAGCAGCATTAAAATTAGCACGTCGCTTTGCACTGGATAAATTTGGTGCTGAAAAAACTAAAATTATTGCTTTCAATAAAGGTTTTCATGGTCGTACATTTTTCACTGTAACAGTGGGTGGCCAAGCTGCTTATTCTGACGGTTTTGGTCCAAAACCTGCTGATATTGTTCATTGTGACTACAATGATATTGCCGCTTTTGAAGCCTTAATTGGTGATGATACCTGTGCGGTAATGATGGAGCCATTACAAGGTGAAGGCGGCATTGTGCCACCAACTAATGAATTTGCACAAAAAGTACGTGAACTGTGTACTAAACACAACGCACTACTTATTTTTGATGAAGTGCAAACAGGCGTTGGCCGTACAGGTCACTTATACGCATACGAAGGCTTAGATGTTATTCCTGATATATTAACTACGGCTAAAGCCTTAGGTGGCGGTTTTCCAATTGGCGCTATGATCACCACCACTGAAATTGCAGCACACCTAAAAGTAGGCACGCATGGGTCTACATATGGTGGTAACCCGTTGGCTTGTGCTGTTGCAGAAGCGGCATTTGATACCGTTAATACGCCTGCTGTATTAGATGGCGTAAAAGAGCGTGAACAAATGTTCCGTGATGGTTTAAATGCAATTAATGAAAAATACCATGTATTTAGCGAAGTCCGTGGTAAAGGCTTACTAATCGGTGCGGTACTAAATGAGAAATTTGAAGGCCGTGCTCGTGACTTTTTAGTAGCAAGTGCAAATAACGGCTTAATGAACTTAGTAGCCGGTATGAACGTTATTCGTTTTACACCTTCATTAGTGATTCCATTTGAGGACATTAAAGAAGGCTTAGCTCGCTTTGAAAAAGCAGTAAGCGATGTAGTAAACGGTTAATAACTAAGTAAAACATAACTAAGTCCTGAGGCAAACACACGTTTACCTCAGGATTTTATATGTTGTTGGAGCAAGTAGTTAATGCAAGTATTACGTCCTATTACTGTCAATGATTTTGCAGCACTTAAAGAGATTGCCATTGAGTCTGGCCATGGCTTTACCTCTTTACCTGTCGATGATGGGCAACTACAAGAAAAAATTGATCGTGCGCAAAACAGTTTTACTAAAAACGTAGATAAGCCCATCGACGAAAGCTATCTATTTGTTTTAGAAGACAGTGAAACCGGCAAGGTAATTGGTACTACCGCCATTGAAGCGGCCGTCGGGTTATCTGTACCTTTGTATCATTATCATCTAGGTAAAACCGTTCACCATTCACCCACTTTAAACGTTTACAATACCGTAGATATTTTGAGTATGTGTAACGACTACACTGGCTGCTCAGAAATATGTACTTTATTTTTACGTGAAGACAGTAGAAAAGGCCTGACGGGACGTTTTTTATCACGTTCACGTTTTTTATTTATGGCGCAACACAGCGAGCGCTTTGCCGACACAGTAATTGCTGAGATGCGTGGTGTTAGCGATGAAGACGGTCACTCGCCATTTTGGCAATGGTTGCAGGAACACTTTTTTAGCATTGAATTCCCACAAGCCGACCATTTAGTGGGATTAGGCGATAAAGTGTTTATTAGCGAACTCATGCCTAAATACCCTATCTATGTGAATTTGCTGAGCAAAAAAGCACAAGCGGTGATTGGCCATGTGCATGATAAAACCAAACCAGCACTTAAACTGCTTGAAAAAGAAGGCTTTGAACACCGCGGATACGTTGATTTATTTGACGCAGGCCCCACAGTAGAAGCAAAGCTCGGTAATATTCGCAGTATTCGTGATTCACAGGTGTGCCCTATTACTATTGGCGAGCTTGAACATATCAATGAGCAAAGCTCAGACACCCTTGCTATTTGTAATCAAGGGGTTAGCGATTTCAGAGCCACATTTACTAAACATGCTCATTACAATCAGGCAAAGCACACCTTAATCATCAGCCAAGAAGTAGCTGATGCACTTCATTTAAAACAAGGAGATGCAGCGCGATTTTTCCGCCTGTAACATTATTTATGAACACACAACTAATTAATAATCAATGGCTTGTAGGCAAAGGCCCAGCGTTTGATTCTATTAACCCAAGTAATGGTGAAATTGTATGGCAAGGTAATGGCGCCAACGCAGAGCAAGTTGACAGTGCCATTAAAGCGGCAAGAGCCGCGCAAGTTCAATGGGCAGACATGCCAATTGAGCAACGTATTACTATTTTAGAAAACTTCGTAGCCCAACTAAAAGAACACAGCGAAGAGTTTGCCACTATTATTGCTCGTGAAACAGGTAAACCGCTATGGGAAACACGCACAGAAGTGGGCGCGATGAAAGGCAAAGTGGCCATTGCGATCCGTGCTTACAATGAACGTACTGGTACAACCGAAAACCCAATGCCTGGTGCAAAAGCCTTTATTCGCCACAAACCTCACGGTGTGGTCGCTATTTTTGGTCCGTATAATTTCCCTGGGCATTTACCAAACGGCCATATTGTACCAGCCATACTAGCCGGTAATACCGTGGTATTTAAACCATCAGAATTAACTCCTCATGTAGCGCAGTTTACGCTAGAACTATGGTTAAAAGCAGGCTTACCTGCTGGGGTTATAAACCTTGTTCAAGGTGAGTTAGAAACAGGTAAAGCGCTGGCCTCACATCAAGATATAGATGGCCTATTTTTTACTGGTAGCTCAAACACAGGTCATTTATTACATAAACAATTTGCCGGCCACCCAGGTAAAATTTTAGCGCTTGAAATGGGCGGTAATAACCCGCTAGTGGTTAAAGATGTTGCTGATGTTAGCGCCGCCGTGCACGATATTATTCAATCGGGCTTTATTACTTCGGGTCAGCGTTGTACTTGTGCACGCCGTTTATTTATTGAAAAGTCGCCCAATGGCGATGCTATTTTAGAAAAGCTGATCAGCGCCACCAAAAATATCCTAGTAGACGATAGCTTTGCGGACGATCAACCTTTTATGGGTGCCATGATCAGTGAAAAAGCCGCATTAGGCATGGTTGCAGCGCAAGCTGAGCTAGTTAAACAAGGTGCTGAGATTCTTGTTGAGCTTAAACAGTTAAAATCAGGCACTGGGTTTGTAAGCCCGGGCATTATTGATGTCACTAATATAAGCGAAATTGCCGATGAAGAACACTTTGGCCCGCTTATAAAAGTATATCGTTACACTGATTTCAATAGCGCTATAACAGAAGCAAACAACACCAGCTTTGGTTTATCTGCTGGTTTACTTGCTGATAGCGAAGATGATTACAGTCACTTTTTAAAACGTATTCGTGCCGGTATTGTTAACTGGAACCGCCCTATTACAGGCGCATCAAGCGCAGCGCCATTTGGTGGTATAGGTGCCAGTGGCAACCACAGAGCCAGTGCATACTACGCTGCAGATTATTGCGCATACCCAGTGGCCTCTGTAGAGTCAGAAAAAGTTAACTTACCGCAAACCCTCGCGCCGGGCTTAATAATTGAATAACAATTTAAATAGATTTAAGGATTTACCATGCATACTGATGTAAACACATTATTTGATAACCTGTGGCAAAACTACCTAAGCGTAACGCCATCGGCTGACAAAATTCATGACCTATTAGGCTCAACGCAAAAAGACGACATAATCAACGATCATATTGCGCTGCGTACTTTTAATATTGAAAAAGTAGGCCTTGAAAAACTAGCTGCACACTTTTTAGCCATTGGCTACAAAGAATGTGGTGAGTACCATTTTGAAGCAAAAAAACTCTACGCTAAGCACTACGAGCACAGCGATCCAACGCAACCTAAAGTGTTTATTTCTGAGTTATTAGTTGAAAAATGTTCACCTGAGCTTCAAGCAATTGTTACTGATATGGTTGCACAAATTGACGAAAGTGCGGTGACCGCCGATAACTTTTTATATTCAGGTACACATTGGCAAGTAAGCACTGATACTTACAAAAAGCTATTAGCAGAGAGCGAATATGCGGCGTGGATGTCTGCGTGGGGTTACCGTGCAAATCACTTTACTGTGAACATTAATACCTTAGCTAAGTTTGATAACATCCATGATGTAAACCAAGCTCTTAAAGATGCTGGTTTTTCACTTAATACCTCAGGGGGTGAAGTAAAAGGCTCACCAGAGGTACTATTAGAGCAATCATCAACATTAGCTGATGAATACGCTGTAACCTTTAGCGATGGCGATATGCGCATTCCTAGCTGTTTTTACGAGTTTGCTATTCGTTATCCAAAACCTGATGGTGAAATTTACACCGGTTTTGTCGCTGCCTCTGCAGACAAAATATTTGAAAGCACCAACGCACGATAACCAAAGTGTGTTGAATTTAAAAAGCCCACTTTTGGGCTTTTTTTATGCCTAATGAATGGTTTAAAACAATTTTATGTATCGATAAAACAATAAAAAATGAGAACAATTAATTGCCCCCTTATGGGCATGCAGGCTTATGTGTGTAAACTTAAACGCAGTTGCTTATTCCCACTGCGTTTTTTACTAAAAAAGGAGCAGCTTTCCTCTTTAATATTATAAAAACAACGGTTTATAGTCATTTTCTAATTGTTCAAAAGACAAATCGCCAATAAATCGACCAAAGCTGAGCCACGTAGCAAGGCCTCTTAAATCTTTAAAATGAGGCGGCACAAATTGCGGATTTTCAATGACACCTAAGTCATGCAATTGCGATATTAATCTAAAGTCATCAATTGATATTTTACCCACCAGCAATAATGGCAACTGATCAATTCGACCAAGCTGTATCGCCACCCTAATTAAGTTGTAAACTAAAACAAAGCCTTTTATGTAAGCAATATCTTTGGTAAAGGGTAAGCCGGTTGCGGTACTGCCTCTAAAAACGCGCTGTGCAAGAGTATAGCTGTCGTCTTTTGATAAACCTTGAGCAACGTAATCTCGGTAAATATCGATAAACTCAGCACCATCAATCACTTTCGTCACCGCTTGAATACGGTTTACTAATTTTGATAAACGACGTGGTGTTGATTTAAGAGTAATAATTTCCGTCAGTACTGCAAGCCCCTCTTGGGTAACCGTAGAGCTTGGTGTGCCTTTACTCAAGCAAGTTAAATAAGGTTGCGCTAAGCCATTTTGAGTGGTGCCTACATGGATCCAGCCCTCGTGCACTTCTAAAATATCTAATTCGCGCTGAGAAAACTTAACATCTTGATTGAGCTTAATATTATTAGCACCTGCTGCCGCATCGCTGACAATACCATCACTTAGCATCACTTCTACGTTTATTCCCGGCATGCTGGCATTGACCTGTTCAGATAAAATCCGCACCGCGTCGCTGGCATCAATATTTTTAGGATCTTCAGGCAAAATATCCGCTGCAAGTAAATTTTTTAAAGGCTGTTCAAGCATATTAGCCAGTTCTGATAGCGATGGCTCACCAGCATGAAACAAATCTTTAGGATGACCAAATAGCTCCACTGATAAGTCATGAAACTCTGGCGTACCGCGGTATTCAAGCATGCTCAGAACCGTTTTATATTCGGTACACATTTTACCCATATATTGTGCAATTGGGTTTAATTGCCCCAACTGGTTAATAATATTGCGGTGCAGTGTTGAAAATGCTTGGCGCAACTCGCTAGGAACAAATCCTAAATCGCGCTGTTGATAATAAGCACGATCAATAAGTGGATTTTTTTGACATTTTTGTCTAAAAAATTCCTCTTTAATTTGTTTATCCCAATTTATTGCATCGAGTATTCTAATAGGTGTTTGCAATGCAATGAGTTGGTCGGATAATTCACGAGTTTTCGAAAGTAACGCTTTGTCTATCATGGTAAAAGCTCAACAAAAAGTGAACTTTGAGCATAATTTATAAATGAAAAATAACAAAGCAATATCATACTTTTTAGACTATTGTTTTTATGATGATCGACCCTCACTTCTATAGCGTATGAGTGATTAAATAAAAGGGACAAACAATGAAAAATGAAATCGACAATAAACAGATTCTAGCGGTTTACGAACGCATTCAACAACGCGGAGAAGTCACAGAAGAAGGTAAATTTTATCAAGGGATCACTGCATATTCTGATATAGATGGCTACACCGTCTATTTACAAGGCAGTGGTGTTTTACTTCGCTTTGGGTTTCATAATACTTATCACCTTGATTATGAACACGACAAACACAAAGACGACTTTTTGAAAAAACTTTACAACATAGCTAATGAAGAGTGATGCGATCAACAAATAGAAGAAACAGACCAACCAGTTCGCGCAATTTGCAGTTTATTAATCAAGTTATTGCGCAATTAAAAGCAGAGCCTGAAAAACTGCAACTCATCAAAAACAACCTTGCTTATTACCGTGCGCAAACGCATTTAAAACGTGGATTTTTACTTGCAATAGAACGTTTTGATTGGGTATTTGAAGCGACCGATAATATTGATGAAATTTGCGACCAAATTATGGCTGATGATTATATTGGCAACCGTTTAAGACGTTATCCTTTGCTCTTTAAAGGCGTTGTTGAAACCTAAACAGCGTCTTTATTTATCTCTTAACTAAGTTAACATTTCTGTAAATTAATCTCATATTTCACTTCCTAAATCTTTTTTCTTGGATCTTCCCACAAACTCGCCTTACCGCTTTTTAAAGTAATCTGCCCACAAAAAATACAATTAGTACTCTAATAGTTATCACACTAATAAATAAATCACTAAAAGTTTCGCCAATTATGTAAACAAATAATTACACCGCAAAAGGCAATCAAAGAAACACACATAACAAATTGTTATTAAACGATATTTTATAAAAACCCAGCTTGTTGATATAACTTCATTTTAGACTTATTTTATTAATTATTTATCCACATTTCAGACACTCACCATTTGCACGAACCTTGAATTGTTAGAGCTATTACCTTAAGCTTATCTTTATTGAACGATCAATTAATAAAAATCATGCCTAAAGTTGGAATGGAACCTGTAAGGCGTCAGCAGCTAATTGACGCAACAATAGAGTCAGTTGCTCAAAAAGGGTTACAAGCAACCACAATTAATAGTATTAGCAAAAATGCGGGGATGTCTTCTGGCATAATTAGCCATTACTTTGGTGGGAAACAGGGGCTAATTGAAGCAACTGTGCGTTACTTACTGTCTAACTTGAAATATGACTTGATCAGCAAAGTAGATGAAAAGACCACGCCAACTCAAAGGTTAATGTTTATTGTTGAATCAAACTTTGCGCTAGTACAACAACGAAAAGACACCACTCGGACGTGGTTAAGTTTTTGGGCGCAATCAATGCACGACAAGGAACTTCATCGTTTACAAAATGTAAACAGCAAACGCTTGCAAAGCAATTTAACCGTTTCATTTAAGCAATTAATGCCTTTAGCGCAAGCAAATCTCGCGGCAGAGTTAACCGCAGCAATGATCGATGGTTTATGGCTACGAGCCGTATTAAGCCAATCAGACGAAAATCAGTTTAAACACAGTGAATCACTGGCTAAAAACTACGTGCATTCACTTATCAAGCAATATGGAGCCTAACGTGACTACACCTATCTATCAAAACTTTATCAACGGTCAATTCCTTGCAAACAAAAGCGGCGAAACATTTGATGTAGTAAATCCTGCAACCGGCCAAGTAATTTATGCCGTTGAAGTTGCCGATGAATACGTTCAAAACGCAGCAATTGAAAGTGCAAAACAAGGCTTTAAAGTTTGGTCAGCCATGACCCCTATTGAGCGCAGCCGTATTTTATTAAACGCCGTTGCTATTTTACGCAAGCGTAATGATGAGCTTGCACTAGTTGAAGTGCTCGATACCGGTAAACCAATGCAAGAAGCTAACTGCGTAGATGTTGAAACAGGCGCAGATGTAATTGAATATTTTGCAGGCCTTGCCCCTGCGCAAGTTGGTCAACAACAAATGGTTGGCGATGATTTTTACTACACACGCAAAGAGCCTTTAGGTATTTGTGCTGGTATTGGTGCATGGAACTACCCATTACAAATTGCATGTTGGAAGTCTGGCCCTGCCCTTGCTGCGGGTAATGCATTTATTTTTAAACCTTCAGAAGAAACCCCGCTTGGCGCAATTAAATTAGCCGAGGTATTTATTGAAGCAGGTGTACCCGCTGGCGTATTCAATGTAGTTCAAGGCGCGGGTGAAGTAGGCCAATGGCTTACTGCACATCAAGATATTGAAAAAGTATCGTTTACTGGTGAAGTAGGTACCGGTAAGAAAGTCGTCGCCAGTGCAGCAGGTACATTAAAAGATGTGACTATGGAGCTAGGTGGTAAATCGCCGTTACTTGTCTTTGACGATGCCAATATAGAGCAAGCAGTAAGCGCGGCAATGTTAGGGAACTTTTATACCCAAGGTGAAATTTGTACTAATTGCACTCGTATCTATGTTCACAAAAATGTGTACCAGCAGTTTATTGATGAGCTTAAAACTCGCACCGAAAACAATATTATTGCCGGCGATCCACAAGATTTAAACACTAACTTTGGCGCGCTTATTTCTAAAAAGCATCAAGATTTAGTACTGAGCTACATCAACAAAGGCCTTGAAGAAGGGGCAACGCTATTAACCGGTGGCTCAACGCTTTCACCAGCATCTGCGCCAAATGGTTATTTTGTAGCGCCAACCGTATTTGTTGATTGCAACGATGAAATGACCATCGTTAAAGAAGAAATTTTTGGCCCAGTAATGAGCGTTTTAGTATTTGATGACGAAGATGATGTAATTGCACGTGCTAACTGCACTCACTTAGGTTTAGCTGCTGGCGTATTCACAAGCGATATTAAACGTGCTCATCGCGTTATTCATCAGCTACAAGCGGGGATTTGTTGGATCAATGCTTACGGTAACTCGCCGGCAGAAATGCCTGTAGGTGGCTATAAGCAATCAGGTATCGGCCGCGAAAACGGCATACAAACGCTTGATCATTACACGCAAACTAAGTCTGTTTATGTTGGTATGGCTGACATAGAAAGCCCATTTTAAGGAATCATTATGAACCACTCTTTTGATTATATTATTGTAGGCGCGGGCTCAGCAGGTTGTGTGTTAGCAAATCGCTTGTCTGAAGATTCAAGTAACAAGGTATTGTTACTTGAAACCGGCGGCAGCGATAAAAGCATTTTTATTAAAATGCCCACTGCTCTGTCGATTCCAATGAATACCGATAAGTATGCGTGGCAATTTCATACGCAGCCAGAAAAGTACTTAGATAACCGTGAAATGCACTGCCCACGCGGTAAAGTGCTTGGCGGCTCATCATCTATTAATGGCATGGTGTATGTACGTGGTCATGCGAAAGATTTTGATGAATGGCAGCAACATGGCGCTAATGGCTGGGATTATCAAGCCTGTTTACCGTATTTTAAAAAAGCAGAAAGCTTTTATCTAGGTGAAAACAGCCATCGTGGTGGAACAGGCCCCCTTGGCGTTAATAACGGTAATAACATGGAAAACCCTTTGTATAGCGCCTTTATTGATGCTGGTGCTCAAGCGGGTTATGCCACTACAGCTGATTATAATAGTGCTCAACAAGAAGGCTTTGGCCCTATGCACATGACCGTTAAAAACGGTGTGCGCAGCTCAGCCTCTCGTGAATATTTAGATCCGATTAAGCATCGCAGTAATCTAACAATTGTAACCGGTGCACTTGCGCAGCGCGTTATTTTAGACGGTAAAAAAGCAACCGGTGTTGAATACAAGCTCAATGGCACAGTTAAAACAGCCACAGCAAGTAAAGAGGTTATTTTAAGTGCGGGCTCTATCGGTTCACCTCACCTGTTACAACTGTCCGGTATTGGTGATACACAAATACTTGAAAAAGCAGGTGTTGAAGTAAAACATCACCTACCAGGTGTTGGTCAAAACTTGCAAGACCATTTAGAGTTTTACTTTCAATATAAGTGTAAACAACCCATTACCTTAAACGGTAAATTAGGCTTGTTTTCTAAAGGTTTAATTGGTGCAAAATGGCTGCTTACCCGTAAAGGTTTAGGCTCAACTAATCACTTTGAATCGTGTGCCTTTATTCGCTCAAAACCCGGTGTTGAATGGCCTGATATTCAGTATCACTTTTTACCAGCAGCAATGCGTTATGATGGACGCAGTGCTTTTGCAGGGCATGGTTTTCAAGTGCATGTAGGTCATAACAAACCTAAAAGTCGTGGCAGTGTCACTATTGCCTCAGCAGATCCGACGCAGCCGCCAAAGATTGTGTTTAATTATCTTGAGCATCAAGACGACATTGAAGGCTTTAGGGCGTGCGTACGTTTAACGCGTGAAATTATTGAACAACCTGCCTTTGACGACTTCCGTGGTGAAGAAATTCAACCAGGGCAACAAGTTCAAACGGATGAGCAAATTGATGCCTTTGTGCGCCAAGCAGTGGAAAGTGCTTACCACCCTTCTTGCTCTTGTAAAATGGGTGAAGACGACATGGCTGTAGTTAACTCAAATACCCAAGTGCATGGCATGCAAAGCTTGCGTGTAGTTGACTCGTCGATTTTTCCAACCATACCTAATGGTAATTTAAATGCGCCTACCATCATGGTGGCCGAAAAAGCCGCTGATATTATTTTAGGTAATAAGCCTTTAGCTCATACAGGAGTTGATGTTGTGAATGCCACTGATTGGCAAACTTCACAACGAAATAAAACCCTTTAATTTAGCCTGCCATAAAGGCCACTCTTTTAGCAAAATGCTTTAAGGAGTGCCTTTATGCGCCTTGCAGTGGCTCACAAGCATAAATAGGTTATGCCTGTGTTAATGCAAGCACAATAAAAAAACGGAGTATATATGTGTTATTTTTATTCATTCTGGGAGGGCGATAATGACTATTTGGCTTAATGCAGGCATTATTTTCACCTTACTTGCCATTGTTACTATTTTAATAAAATGGGGCAATGTACGCGTAGTGGGCGTCACACCAGTGAGAACATTCACTTTTATAGCAATCCTGTTTACCTCAGGCCTAGACGTTGGCCTTATTATGTTCCCTTTAACCGAATTTGCCGGTTATGCAGACATAAAAGCAAGCCCAGAATATGCATTTGCCAATCCTCTCTCAATTGAGTTTGGTTATTGGGGATTTTTAATTTGGGGATTTTATTTTCTTACGTGCTTTTATTTCTGTGTAATAGAACCCAAAGTGAAGTTTTTTGAAATTCCATGGGTTAAGTTTTTAAACAACGTGGTCATTATTGGTACTTGTGCGTTTACCGCTTACTTATTACTGAGTAACTTGCCGTGGTATTTACCTGAACTCGGTGATGGCTCAAATGTTATTCCTGCGTTTTACTTAATCGTGCTTGCCGCTATTTGCTTTGCGGTGTATTCAAGTACCGATATTAAATATGTGCGCTTTTTAAGTATTGCAACTACTTGGTTGTTTATCGCCCTAATTGGCTTTATGTGGGCTGATGCCTTCTTATTTGGCGACAGTGAACTCTCTGCATTTACTAAAAACATCGGATTAATTGGTAATTACTTTGCCAACATCAATGAGTTTGTATTACCACTGAATGATTACCATGAGTTTTACTTATTTTGGTGGTTTGCGTGGAGCATTATGATTGGTCAATTTACATCGCGTTTTGTGGGCGGTTTAAAAACCTATCAAGTCCTTGGTGCTATGCTGATTTTCCCATCGATTCCAATCGCTATCTGGTTTAGTGTGTTATATCACTACCATGAAGCCGGTATTCCAACCGAGGGAATTAAAAACTTTGCTATGGTGTTTGTAGGTATCGTATTTGTTATTAATTCGCTCGATTCCCTGATCCGTTTATACACAGATAATTTAAACCTAACCGTAAAACGCTTTGGTAAATTTAAATATATTGCCATGAACGTTGTCGCTTTGTCGCTACTAACACTGCTATTTAAGCTTGAGTTTTTGCAAATTCAATGGGTTGGTGCTTTAGTTATAGGGTTATTCTTTATTTGCCTTGGTTTTATTGCCTACAGCAAACTTAAAACGGTCAGCAATATCGAAGGATCGCCTAAAGCGAATAAAATTGATTACACAAAAATAGAAACTATCAGCTAAGAAAACACATGAACAATAAATTAAAACAACTTTTTATCGCTTTACCGTTCACCGTTTTATCAACAACGGCAGCGGCTAACTGGTCAACAACGATTACGGCTGCATCTGATTACACCTTTAATGGTGTATCACAAACAGATAACGATCCGGCACTACAAGCAAGCCTTGACTACGCTTATGATAACGGTGTTTATGCCGGTGTATGGGCATCAAACGTAGATTTTGGTGATGACACCGACTTTGAACTAGATGCTTACGTAGGCCGATACATTCAGTTAAACGAACAAGTAAGCCTGGATTACGGTATTGCTTATTACACTTACCAAGGTAATAACAGCGATGGTAACTACGCAGAAGCGTATACTAAATTTGGTTACGCCAGTGACTACGGCCAAACAGAGCTTAACTTTTGGTACAGCTGGGATTACTTTGGCTACGATACTGGCCATGTGATTTCTATGATTGCGCACACTTACGAGCTTGCGCCAAATCATGCGATTCGTGCCAGCTTTGATATTTCAAACTCACTCGATGGCAATAAGTTCCAATGGGATGAAGCTAAGGGCGACAAATCGTATTATCACTACCGCTTAGCATACCAAACGAGCTATGAAGGGTTTGGCATTGAAGTGGCTGCTGAGAATACCAGCCTAGATTACGATTACGCAGATGAGCGAATTGTACTGGCTATCTCACGTACATTTGACTTGTAATAACTAGGTTTACCATTTAGTAAACACAAAAAAACACGCTACCCAGTAGCGTGTTTTTTTATTGCCTAGCAAAATCTTACTTTTATATTATTTATAGCGTTATAACTGCCACGCATAACTGACTTTAGTAAAGAAAGTACGTTGGTCTCGCTCAATGCTTTTTAACGAGTCATCCTGATAACCTTTATCTGAATACCCTAAGTAAAATAAGGTTTGTGCGTTAATTTTGTATGAGTACACCAGCTGACTACCGTAATCTTTGTTGATTTCGCTAACCTGATAAAAGTAAGCATCCTCATTTCTGTCTATATCTTCAAACTGTAAAATCAGCTTAAGCATAGCGCGCATACTAAACTTATAATAAAGCCTAAAATCAATAAGGTTTGCGGTAAAAACACGTCGCCCTTGGTAATCATCTAAATGGCTATAATTATGCCTAACATCGACCTGCCAATGGTTATTAATATCCCAAACAGCCTGCGATTGTGTGGTTAAAACATCGCCTAGCTGCTCATTAGTGTAATCTATACGGCTTGCATATTCGGCATATAACGATAATCTCAGATCTTTTGACGGTCTAAAAGCCGTATAAAAATAACCAATATTTTGGTTATAAAACTTGCCGTTATAATTTTCATAGCGATTTAACAAACCCAGCTCAAATACAGACTGCTTTTGACCTTGAAAGGTCATGTAACCTTCGTATTCTTCTTCAAGTAACTCGCCATTTTGCGCCCAGGTTTTATCCCAATCGGCGGTGTATGACCAGGTTGTTAGCATGTCATGTTCATCACCATACCAAGTTTGTCCGCCACCAAAGCCTACCTTTTCATAGTCTACCTTTTCTTGATAACCTAAATCGGTCCGGTAATCCTCACCAATATTGTCATAGGTCGCGTAGAGCTTATAATCACGCTTATCGCGTGTCAGCTTTAATGCATACGCCATATCCGACTGAGAGTCTGCTAAATTGTAGTTATCAACTAAAAACGGCGAGTTATTGGTATCAGCATTCGCGATTTGATAATTAAGCGTATCTGACTGATTAAACCAATAGCTTCCATCAACCGATAGCACCGTATTATGGTAGTCACTACTTTCTCTATGTGTAGAAGTGACACCAATAGTACCTTGTTGGCCAATATCATATTGATAACGTGCCACCACTGCTTTGGTTTTATCATTTAAGTTGGCAAAGCCCGAGCCTTGGTTAGTTGGCAATAAAATATTACTGTTATCGTCATCTGCAAACATCAGCGCATAACTGTGGCTGTCGGTTTTACCGGTGAGCTTGGCGCCAATATTTGGCTCAGCTATGGTACGGGTGTAAAGGAGTTCAAATAAGTTACTTTTAAAGTAAGATGCGCCATCTAAGAAAAACGGGCGTTTTTCTGCGTAATAAATAGAATATGTGGTGTTTACATCCAGTTCTAACGAATCGGTTTCTACCTGAGAGAAATCAGGGTTTATGGTGGCATTAATAACTGCATCTTTAGTGACGCCCCAACGCAGATCAAGCCCTACTTCTGTATTTACATCGCCGTTATCCCACGCACCAGGTACCTGTGTTTTTTGATCGTTTCTTAATGCGGTTAAGGTTGGCGTTAATTGCAGATTTTTACTCGGTGCTAAATTATTAAATCCAGTTATTTTGTCAAACTGACACAAACTACATTTAATATCACGGTCAAAGCCTGTACTTGATAATTGATACAACACATCACGCTGATAGTTGCGCATTACAGCAAAACCCCAGGTAGATTGATCTTTATTTTGTGCAAAGCGCAGAGCTTTAAACGGAATACGCATTTCAATTACGTAACCTTGCTCGTTTATGGTACCGGCACTGTCCCAAATGGCATCCCATGATAAGTCTGACACCCATTCATCGGTATCCGTCATGCGAAGATCACCTTGAGCGCCCAGTGGGTTTACATAAAACTCATAGCCTGTACGTTCATCGTTAAAGGTATCAATCACCAAACCGACAGTATCATCTTGCCAGAGGGTATCTCTGTCACGAAGCGCCGCGCGAATTTTACTCGGATCCGGGTCATAAGCTACAAACGCCACATATAAATTATGACCATCGTCATAAAGGTATGCATCTGTTTTTACTGGCGGTGTGCCTTTTTCATTCGGCTCATCTTGGTAATTTACCGCAACATGTGTTGCTTGTTGCCAATGTGGCTCGTTAAGCACGCCATCTACATCAATATTTTTATTAATGTGCGCGAGTTGATAATTAAGCTTATCGGCAAGTGCATTAGGGCTGAGAGTTAAACCGAGGCTGAAGCTGATCAACAACAGCCATTTTATTATTTTTGTAGGTATAAAGTACTGCATAAACATCCATTTAGATTTATTTACTTGTTAAAAGTAAACTTTGGTCTGGAGTGTAAATTATACAGGTACGTTTGTTAATACTTGCGCGTTAATATTTGCAATAAAATTAACAAAAAACTAATACACAACAAAATGGAATGATTATGTGTCGAGAAGTTTTAATTTATTAGCCACACCATTCCAACTATCGGCATCTTCCGGGGCGGGTTTAACTTGGGTGATGCGTGGCCATATTTCTGCTAGCTCCGCATTTAATTGGGTAAACTCTTTTTGCGATTCAGGTAATTCATCTTCTTGAAAAATAGCATCAGCGGCACACTCAGGTACGCATAAACCACAGTCAATACAGTCAATAGGACTAATAGCCAAAAAATTAGGACCTTCAAAAAATGCATCTGCAGGGCATACTGATACGCAATCAGTGTACTTACATTTTATACAATTTTCGGTGACTACAAACGCCATAATGGTTTAATACCTAATGTTTCACAATAACAGCTGCGGATCATACCCAACCCTTACCAAAACACAATAAATAAGTGCCAAAAGTGGGCAATTTAACGTAACATATGGCGCTTATAAATCAGCGCTTTGTGCACACCCCTTATTGTGAGCGGAATTTAATCCCCGCTATGACACCTAAAGAGATATTAATGATACGTTTAACCGAAATAAAGCTGCCGCTTGACCATGACGAAAATGCCATTGGCCAAGCCATCATCAATAAATTAAATATAAGCCCAGAGCAGCTACACAGCTACAATGTGTTTAAACGCGGTTACGATGCACGTAAAAAAAGCGCCATTTTACTGATTTACACGCTTGATGTTGAAGTGGATAACGAAGCACAACTGTTAACCTCGTTTGAAAAAGACCAACACGTTAAAGTCTCCCCTGACACCAACTACAAATTTGTAGCGCACGCCAATAGCAGTATTAAAGAACGCCCTGTGGTAATTGGCTTTGGCCCTTGTGGCTTATTTGCCGGTTTAGTGTTGGCACAAATGGGCTTTAACCCAATTATTTTAGAGCGCGGTAAAGAAGTGCGTGAGCGCACCAAAGACACCTTTGGCTTTTGGCGTAAAAAGGCCCTTAATACAGAATCAAACGTACAGTTTGGTGAAGGTGGCGCAGGCACGTTCTCAGACGGTAAGCTCTACAGCCAAGTAAAAGATCCTAAACATTATGGTCGTAAAGTCATTACTGAGTTCGTAGAGGCCGGCGCTCCTGAAGAAATTTTATACGTGAGTAAGCCGCATATTGGTACCTTTAAACTGGTAACCATGATTGAAAAAATGCGTGCACGTATTATTGAACTTGGTGGAGAAATTCGTTTTAGCACCCGCGTTGACGATATCCATTTAGACAACGGCCAAGTGACTGGGCTTACGCTTTCTAATGGTGAACAGCTTGAAACTCGCCATGTGATATTAGCGGTTGGCCACAGTGCCCGCGATACGTTTAAAATGATCCACGATAAAGGCATTTATGTTGAAGCTAAACCCTTTTCAGTGGGCTTTAGAATAGAACATAAGCAATCAATGATTGATGAATGCCGCTTTGGCGATAATGCGGGTAACCCTATTTTAGGCTCTGCAGATTACAAATTAGTACACCATTGTAATAACGGCCGTACTGTATATAGCTTTTGTATGTGCCCTGGCGGCACTGTAGTTGCCGCAACCTCTGAAGAAGGCCGAGTCGTCACCAACGGTATGAGCCAATATTCACGTAGTGAACGTAATGCTAACAGCGCTATTGTAGTGGGTATTTCGCCAGAAAAAGACTTCCCTGGGCATCCCCTAGCCGGCATTGATTTACAGCGTAAACTAGAAGAGCAAGCCTATGAACTTGGTGGTAAAAACTACGATGCCCCTGCACAGCTTATTGGCGACTTTTTAAAAGGTAAATCATCGGCTAATTTAGGCGATGTACAGCCTTCGTATACGCCGGGCATAAAACTGACTGATTTGAGCAACGTATTACCTCCTTTTGCGATTGAAGCCTTGCGTGAAGCAATTCCAGCCTTTAACAAGCAAATTCGTGGTTTTTCAACTAATGATGGCTTACTCACTGGGGTAGAAACGCGTACTTCATCACCAATAAGTATCAAGCGCGATAAAACCTTCCAAAGTATTAATACTAAAGGGCTTTACCCTGCAGGTGAAGGCGCGGGTTATGCGGGTGGTATTTTATCAGCGGGTATTGATGGTATTAAAGCCGCAGAGGCGGTTGCGTTATCGATGCTAGAAAACGCCTAACTCGATTTAATCGACCTTTATCGAAAAACCTCACAATGTGAGGTTTTTTTGTGCTAAAAATAACCTGTGTTTCCATAAAATAGATAATAACAATGATTATAAAACGGCTACTTTTAACCTTATGTGTTTGTACAATAACTAACTTACACGCAGCGGCTAACAATACAGAGCTTAAAACCATTAGTGACATTCACAGCGCCTATAAAAATAATAGCACTACAGCTGAACAGCTTACCCGCACTTATATCGACAGAATAAACGCGCTCAATCCTAAATATAATGCAGTAATTAGTATTGAGCCCACTGCAATTGAACAAGCCAAACAACTCGATGCACTGTTTAAAGCCGGAAAATGGGCAGGCCCTTTACATGGTATTGCGGTATTACTAAAAGATAACATTGAAACAACAGGTACATTACCCACTACAGCGGGCTCATTAGCACTTAAAAATAACATTACCAATAAAGATGCCTTTGTGGTTAAACAATTACGCCAAGCAGGCGCTATTATTTTAGGCAAAGCTAACTTAAGTGAATGGGCTAATTTTCGCTCATCGTATTCGTCATCTGGTTGGAGTGCAATAGGTGGGCAAACCCATAACGCCCATGATGTAACGCGTAATCCGTGTGGTTCAAGCTCGGGCTCTGCTGTCGCGGTTGCTTTAAATTTTGCACCTATTGCGCTGGGCACTGAAACCGACGGCTCAATTACCTGCCCTGCATCTGTTAATGGGGTGTACGCCATAAAACCCAGTATGGGACAAGTTTCGCGCGCAGGCGTGGTGCCACTTTCTAGTAGCCAAGATTCGGTAGGCCCAATGGCACATTCTTTAAAAGATGCACTCGCAGTATTGTCCGTCATTCAAGGGGAAGACCCTAATGATGTATCAACACTCAACGTAAATAGAAAGCTTGATAGTATAGCGCCTAAGCCGTCACTGAGAATAGGCGCTTTACCTGCCAGTAAGTTTACTGTGGAAACACAAAAACTTTACGCTAAACAGCTACAAGCATTAAAAGACGGAGGTCATACCGTTGTCAATGTTGAAGTAAAAGATGATTTAAGCACACTTTACGTTGATGAATACGCCATCTTGCTTTACGACTTTAAAGCCGAAATTAATCACTATTTAAGCCAAACACCAACGCAAGTAACGGTAAAAAGTTTAGACGATTTAATCGCATTCAATACCGCAAATAAAAAGCAAGAAATGCTCTACTTTGAGCAAGATATTTTACAGCAAGCCAACGCGGTTGATTTGAGTGAGAAACAACAATATCAAAAAACCAAGGCGCGTTATCGCGCACTAGCAAACCGCGCTATTAGCAATTTATACCGCAATAATAAGCTCGATATTGTGATTGCGCCCACCGTTTCGCCCGCCTGGAAAACCGATTTAATTAACGGTGATAACTTTAAAGGCAGTAGTAGTTCATTGCCTGCTATTGCAGGAACAACCCATATCACTCTGCCAGTAGGTAAAGTAAGCCACTTACCGGTTGGATTGTCGGTTATTGCTAATCAAAATGCTGAAGCGGCTGCTTATGCGTACGCTGCTATTATCGATAATGTATTAGGCATAAAAAAACCTGAGTAAACTCAGGTTTTTTTAATGGCTTAGCTATCTTACTTTTTAAGTGATAGCTTTTCGCCTTTTAAGCTTTTACGTACATTAGAAATACGCGAACGGTTCTTCGCTCTCGCTTCACCGGTAGCTTGGCCTGATGGCTTATTAGCACGGGTGCGGCGTAAATGCGCTGGCTTTTTACCAATTTTATCAATCAGTACTTCACGATTACTTACTTCGTAACCTTCTAAGTAAACACGTTTAATTTTTTGACCAATTAAGGTTTCAATTTCAAACAACATGTTTTCTTCTTCGCGGCTAACAAACGAAATTGCTTGACCTTGGTTACCAGCACGGCCTGTACGGCCAATGCGGTGTACGTAATCTTCAGCAAGCCAAGGTAAATCAATATTAATAACGCGCGGTAAACCGTCAATATCAATACCACGTGCTGCAACTTCTGTTGCAACTAGAACGCGTACTTTGCCTTCTTTGAATTCACGTAACGCACGACGACGGTTACCCTGCGATTTATCACCATGACACACTGCCGCTGGGATACCGTCTAGGTTAAGCTCAGTGACTAGCTCATCTGCGGTTTCTTTCATGTTTACAAACACCAGCACTTGCTGCCAGTTTTTCTTACCAATTAGCTCAGAAAGTAACTCTTGCTTACGGCGCTCTTCTACCGGGTAAACCACGTGTTGTACTGTGCTTGCGGTGCTGTTAGTTTGATCAACACGCACAATTTCAGGTTGCTTTAGCACTTTAGAGGCAAATTGTTTAATTGCTGCTGGGAAAGTTGCTGAAAACAATAAGATTTGACGCTCATCAGCACAGCTTTTTATCACGCTTTGCATGTCATTAATAAAGCCCATATCGAGCATACGGTCAGCTTCATCAAGTACTAAGTGTTTTACTTGGGCAAGGCTTAAGTTACCTAAACGAATATGATCAAGTAAACGCCCTGGTGTTGCTACTACAATATCCACACCTTCTTTGAGTGCAATTTCTTGTCCTGCGGTATTAACACCACCAAATAAACTCACTACTTTTAGCGAAGTGTACTTAGCAAAGTCTTTAAAGTTATTCGCTATTTGCTCTGCAAGCTCACGCGTAGGCGCAAGGACTAAGGCGCTTGGCGCATTCGTAGTACTGCAATCTGACTCAAATAACTTTTGGATAATAGGGAGTGCAAAGGCAGCGGTTTTACCTGTGCCGGTTTGTGCACTCGCTAAAACGTCTTTACCTTTACGAACAGCCGGAATAGCTGCGCGCTGAATGGGCGTAAGGGTGTGGTAATTAAGTTCGTCTAACGCCTGAATAAGTTCAGGGGCAAAACTAAAAGATTTAAAATTCATTGCTGTATAACCTGCGGCCACATTATCAAGGGTCGCAAATTATACAGTAAAATCGCTTAAACAGTTAGTTTTAAACACCAGAAACCACTAATTTATAAAATGCAGGGTAATTAGCTATTATTAGCCGCTGTTTGAATTAGCTAAATGATTTTAACTCGCAATATTAATCCTCGCTTATTCACTTCTTTATTGCGATTTTATAAACTTTACACCGTTCTTTTACATTGTGTTACATAACCATTTGCATTTAAATAAAAAAAGCAGGTACACTTTCCCGCCCATTTTGTTGGGTGAATATAAATTAAAGGAAATTAATAATGATAAAAAGATGTTTAACTGCTGCGGTATTAGTAAGCGCGTTTGTTTCAATGCCGTCACAAGCAAAAAGTGGCATCAACCCATGGCAACAATGTGGTATTGGCGCGATGGTTTTCCCAGATAATGGCGTTGCTGCAGCAATTTCTAATATTATTTGGGATTTAGGCACAACTGCAGTGTCTTCTAACATCTCTTCAGTAGAAAGTTGTGAAGGCGCTAACGTAAAAACAGCGCAGTTTATTCAACAAACTTTTCCTGTATTAGAACAAGAAATAGCACAGGGTGAAGGCGAGTATATCGCTGCAATGCTTAACGTACGTGGTTGTGATGTAACTGCACATCAACAAATTATCACTTCGGTACGTAACGATTACGCAAACGCGCCAATAGACAATGCACAAGCATTTTATGAATTAGTTGAAGGTAAAATTACAACTAACTTTTCATCTCAATGCGCTGCAATCTAATAATTAAAGGGCTTAACAGCCCTTTTTTTTGGTTAAACAATGAAACCTCTATTTTATTTAATTAGTGCTTTTTTATTCATCTCTTTCTCAAGCTCTGCCACGAAATCTATCTCTGTTTTAGCCAAACACCCAATATGGTTGAAATTAGGGCATTACAAAAACCAACCAGCTACCATCAGTTATATTACTAACGCATCATTTTTTATTGCAGATAACGGACGTACTGATCCGGCTGCCGAATTAAAAGCAACAATCCATGCTTTTAATAACCTGCCCTCAATGCCATGTCGCTACCCTGCTCGTTACCAATGGCTCAAAGAGCAAGGTTTAACCTTTTCAATGCCAGCTGCAGAGTGCCCAAAATTAAAGCAATGGCGAGAGCAACAAGCAATTCACTCTGTTAGTTTAGTATTTGCATCTGGTTATATGAGTAATCCCGCATCATTATATGGTCATTTATTACTTAAACTTAATCGCTCGACCGAATCAAAAAACAAATTATTAGATTACAGTATTAACTATGGCGCACACGTTCCAGATAATGAAAACGGCTTGGTGTATATTCTCAAGGGCTTGTTTGGTGGTTATAAAGCCGGTTTTTCAGATCAACTATTTTACCGCCACCAGCATAATTACGGTGAGATAGAATTAAGAGATTTATGGGAATATACGCTTAATCTAAACGAGCGCGACGTGGCTTTTATTGCTAATCACTTATGGGAAATTTTAGGCACTGAATTTGATTATTACTTTGCCGATGAAAACTGTGCATTTCATCTTGCGCAAATTATTGAACTTGTTATTGGCGATCAACTAACCAGCGAAGGCGCTCCTTGGGTAATACCAGCCACTATTTTTTCAAGATTAAACACGGCCACTTACCAAGGCCAATCGGCGGTTAAAAATATCACATTTACCCCCTCGCGCGACACTGTATTTGCCAAGCACGTTCAATCTTTAAGTGAAAAAGAGCTCAGCTTTGCAAAACAAATCTTTGCCGAATCACCTGTACTTAAAAACGAATCGTTTTTAGCTTTGCCAGTACACTCTCAAAAAGCCATTATTGGCGCTTTATTTGAACTCGTACAAGTAAAACAAATTCAAAAGCAAACCCCAGTAAAAATAAGTGAGTTAAAGAATGCACTTATTAAAGCGCGCTTAAAGCTGCCAATGGGCGAAAACAAAGTAAAATTTCAATTTACCCAACAGCCACCACATCAAGGGCAAAAGCCCTCTAATAGCTCAGTTTCTGCGGTGCACACGGCTGAGCAAACACAGTACACTTTGGGTTTTAGGTTGAGTTATTTTGATACCCTTGCCTCTGATATTGCCCGCATTCCATTTTCTAATTTAGAAATGTTAGATACCGAGCTGATGTTTACTGATGGCGAAACTTACATAAACAAAGTTCATTTATTAGATTTGGAGTCATTCAATCCAAACCAATTATCTTGGGCTAATGAATCTAAGTGGTCGTGGAAAATTAATGTTGGATTCGACAGACAACCAGCACTGTGCAGAACCTGTAAACGTAGGTTTGTTATGGGGGGAGCCGGACAAGCTTGGCAATTTAGCAACAACACCTTAGCCTATAGCTTAATTAATGGTTATTTAGGTGATTTAGCTAAAAACAGCCACTTTTATGATTCGTCGGTAGAAGTGGGGGTTATTACTGGTACTGACTCAGGTATTAAACTTAAAGCATCCTACGAAAAGTCATTCTTAAATGCCAAAAACCCTGCGCAAACCAAACTAGAAATGGCAGTGCCTTTAAGCCAAGATATTGATATTAGATTAGCGGTCACTCACGCTAATTCAGCTATGTGGCAGCTTAAACTCAACTACTATTGGCAGTGATATAAAAAAGCAGCCTCTGTGTATACAGTAGGCTGCTTTGAAAATTTAGTATTTAATAAATAGTCTAACAGTTTAAGATAAAATCAAAACCTTACTAATATCCACACACTGCGCTCGACTACCGACAAAATCTTGCTCATTAAGCTGATTAATTAGGGTTTCACCTTGTTGCTGTTGCTCATCGCTAAGCGGCACATAAGGCATTCTAAACACTGGGTTAACCGCGCCTGTCATGATCATCGCGGTGTTAATGGCAATTGGGTTTGGCTCGCAAAACAGCCAGTTCATTAATGGTTGTAATGAATTATTTAGCGCATCATTTTTGCTATCCATTAATTGACGGAACAAACCCGGGATCAGGTTAGACGTAACTGAAATAACGCCATGTGCTTTATGAGTATGGCGTGCATCGTGTGCTTCGTCATCATTACCAGACCAACACGCAATACCCTGTCGTTCATAGTGCGCTATACGCTCATTGCCACCACATTCTTTAACACCAATAAAGTGCTCATGCTGGGCCAGTGGTTCAATAATATCAGGGGTGAGGTCTTGACCTGTGCGCCCTGCTACGTTGTAAATAAACGCCGGACCAATATCAAGCACACGTTTAAAGTGCTCTTTAACACCGGCAATTGATGTGCGCCCGTAGTAAGGGTTAATTTGTAATGAGGCATGCATGCCGCTGGCAAAACCATATTTTGTTGCTTTAATTGCTTCGCGCGTATTATTACTGCCGGTGTTACCTACAATCAGTAATTGCTCACCAAATTTATTGGCACTGTGCGCAATTAGCATTAAGTGCTCTTCCCAGTTCATTAATTGGCCTTCACCGGTAGTGCCACCAACAACTATGCCGTCAACACCCGCTGCAATTTGTATTTCAACGAGTTCATCATACTTTGCAATATCTATCTCACCATTGGCTAAGTAAGGTGTTTTAATTGCAGTAATAAGGCTTGCTTGTTTAATTTGTTCTAGGGTGCGCATAAAAAAATCATTGTTATTAATACTTGCCCTATTTGTACCATATTTACCGCGCTATTTGCAGTGATAGCCAGTATTTAATTATAAAATGGCTTGTGTTATTGAGTTTGATGATACAAAATAAACAACTGTATAAATAAACAGTATTTTGTTTTTTACTATTAAGCGAGCCACTATGCGTTTATCTGACTATTTAAGCACTCACTTTTATCACACTGATGAGTTATGCCAAGCACTCAACATAGACACTGAAACTCTTGAAAATTGGCAAGCACAGAGCATTTTCCCTAAACCCAGTTATTGCATTAAAAATCAAATGAGCTGCAGCTCTTATTCAGGGTTATATGAATGTGAAGAATACGACGATTATTATCCCCGAGGTTGTGTAAATTGGGGGCAAGGATTAGTTAAACAAAAAATTGAATCATCTAACCAAGCTTTTAATCTGTTTACCCAGCACTATACCCAATGTTTGGCAAAGCTTGCACAGCAAGGCTTTATATTTAACGAAGAATTGTTTGGCTGTGAAATAGAAGAACATTTACAGCAAGTATGGCAACAATTTTTATGCAGCAAATATGGCGTGCTCACCCAAAACGGCTTAATTGATGAAATTGTGGCTGTGGATATTGGCAGATTATTAGTAGACGATATAACCGAACTGCGCAGCAAAGCCAGTTTAGATAAGGATGAGCGCACCCGCATTCATCCTGCTATGAAGCTTTTAAATAAAGCCCTCAGCCATGGCGCCGATCACGAAAAGCAACTCACATTACGTAGCCGCTATATTGATGCTCTTATTTTAAAATACGATTTATCGATTAAGTAAAGGGTCGTGTTTGGCTGAGGAGTTTAGCTATTTAAGGTTGTTATTTGAATGCTGCTAAAGCCCTGAACACATTTTTTGCGCTTTTATTGTTTGCTCAAGCTTGATTGTTTTTAATCCCTATAGCAGTAACGAATTATGTGAGAATATTAACCGTGTTTTAGAGCCCTAAGTTATGGCTATCTTTCTTCTATTCGACATAAATCGATAAGAACTTAGCTGTAGTGGAGCTTTAGGACCTATATTAAGACTTACTGTCCAAGTTATTTTCTTTTGAGACTCTACGAGCTGCCATTAGATCTAGATTCAATTGTTTTGCTATTGATATGAGCAAGGCCAACTCTTGTTCAATAAGTGGTAACGCATTAATTTCAAATGCTGACTGGTCGATCCAAGTTGGCTCTAAGAGGTTTTCTGTATGCCGAATAAAAAATACGGCTTTATTGCCAACAAATTCACATTCAAGTTGAGTAGCATTAACTTTCATAACAAAGGCGTATAATAACGACAGCAGTTGTTCCATCATAACCGGTGTTAGAATATAACGCGCTAAAACCTGATCATTTGAATAAACTTCAAATTTATTTTCAAAGTCGACGTTTTCTAGGGCGACTTTCTCAGTTGCTTTGTTATCTTTAGTGAGCCAGTTTAATACCTTGCCATGATCATGTTTCACAAGCGTATGTGAATTAAAATTAAAAGGCATTGTAAGTAAGACTAAACACCCTTTAAATACTCTATTACTACCATTTTTACTTCTTTTATGAAGAGTTAACTCAGTAAATTCAAATCCAATGTCGTCTATCTTTCCTGTTACGCAGTCTTCAGTTTTTAGATAATCAAAATTAGAAGCAATAGCTAAATTTTTGATGTCGTTTGCTTGTAAATTCGATTTAAGTGAATAAGTAAAGTCGCCATACATTTTCACAAGGATTGGCATTACTTTAAGTTTATAATGACGAACATAATCAAGCGCTGGCTTGTATGCCCATCCGGTTCCGATACAAAAAGATACTGGAATTATATACAAGAAACTACCGTCTTCACCTGCAAATAAAGCAAAAATAGTAATCAAAGCCGCGATAGGCAAAATTACAAAGTTTAGCTGACGCTTACGTTTAATAAATTTTGCATGCAATGACTCACGATTTAGCTCAATTGACTTTAATTGAGGCTTAATGTCATTTTCAAATGTATTTTTTAACTCATCTGATGCATAAGCGTTATTAAGCTCTTTATTTTTTCGCCCAAAGCGTAGTTTAAAAGCATCAAAATAATCAGTGAATTCTGATATTTTATTCAACATATCAAATCCTTATTAAGAATCTAATATGTCTGTGGCAATGACTGGTTGACGTTCAGACTCTGAGACCTCAAAGAAAGCAACAGTTCGAACACCTATTATGCTTGCAATAATATTCCCAGGAAACACCTGAATACTATTTCTAAGTACTCGATTTGCACTATTAAAGTTGCGTCTTGCCGCTGAAATATGTTCTTCGATGTCAGCATAGGTACGTTGTGCATCAAGCATAGTTTTATCTGACTTAAGTTCTGGATAGTTTTCCACAGCAACCATTAAACCCGATAGTGAGTTTTGCAACTGTCCCTCTAATTTAAAACGCTCATCAGTATCATTATTACTACTTGATTGTAATATGTTGCTGCGTAAACGTGTTATCTCTTCAAGCAGCTCTTTTTCATGACTCATAAACTTTTTAGCGATAGCTAAAATATTAGGAATTAATTCTGTTCGCTTTTTCAATTGTACATCTATACCAGAAAAAGCCTCTTGCATCGCATTTCGTTTAGTAATAATTGATACATACCATGCATAAAAAATAACAACAAAAACAACGACGATTGCGATCACAACCCAGTTATTACTGAAAAACTCTGACATATCAATCCCTTGTTAAAAAATAGTCCATCACAAACTTTATAACATAATTAATTTTAAAAAAAAACGTTAAATAAATAACCTGAGATAAATTAACTTTATTAAATGATCCCAACCTAAAAAAGATCCTGAAATTGTTCTACAAAACTTACTATTATTAAACTCTACATTTAATTTCTTGCAACTTGAGAAGGTTAGTTTCAATTTTAAATAAATGTCGTTGCAAAACTTAAATCACAGACATGAAAGTGCAAGCTCTTTGTAGTTAAAGTAAGTACCAGATTGTTAGGTATCTCCAGTAATCGAAACAATATCTTCAAAAAAACACTTCAAGCGCTCTTTCGACTCTTCCGGCGACAGTTCTTCACGCAGAGGATTTGAGTGAGTTGCACCATTATACTTATAGAATGGCTTATATTTGTAGGGAGTATTTGGAAATCATATTAAAAAAGGGAGCTGTAAGTTACAGCCCCTACTTGGGCATTAGCTTTGTGCTGCTAACCAATGGTTTTATACACATCAATATTAGTAGAGGTAATAAATGTACCGACTGCATCACCAAACGCTTTAAAGTGGGGCGCGTTTTTATGGGCTTCAAAGTGCTCATTAGACGCCCATTGCTCACTCACTAAATAGGTGGGTTGCTCAGCCTCGTTTTTAACTGATAGTTCGTAACGCAGGCAGCCTACTTCTTGGCGCGAGGACTGTTGTAAGTTTTCGAGCTCGGTTAATAGACGCTCTGCATCGCTATTTTCACTCGATAGTGTAGCAATTACCGTTAACATGGGTGTTCCTTGTTTCAAAAATAAAGGTGCAGCTCAACTGCACCTGTTTTGGTTCTGGCTTTTTGGTTATTGATCCCACTGTGGTGCAAAGTCAGGCGTTGCTTGGCGGTCGTTGCAATCAAGGCCATCAATTCGCGCTATATCTTCATCATCAAGTTTTACCTTGTCGTTAAAGTTATCTTCTAAGTTTTTACGCTTGGTCGATGATGGAATTGTGGTCATGCCGTTGGCATTTTCCCATGCAATAACCACTTGCGCTGGCGTTGCATCGTGTTTATTAGCAATATCTATAATGGTTTGATCGTTTAACACTTTACCAACCACAAACGGCATATAGGCTGTTACATGTATGTCATGTTGAGCACAAAAGGCGCGCAGTTTGGTATTGGTTAAATAGGGATGCACTTCTACTTGGTTAGTAAATATTTCACGCGAGTCTAACGTTTGCATCGCTTCTTTTAAGTTCGCAATAGTGAAGTTTGATACACCTATATGTTTGGTTAACCCTAACTTTTTAGCTTTTAGTAGCTCAGTCAGGTATTCGCTCATAGGCTCATTGTTTGATGGTGCAGGCCAGTGAACTAGCAATAAATCAACCGAGTCAACTTGTAACTTTTCTAATGATTTTTCTACACTTGCGATAAAGTCGTTTTTATTGAGTTTATTGTTCCATACTTTGGTAGTAATAAATAACTCATCTCTGGGAATATTACTGTCTTTAATGGCTTGGCCAACTTGCTCTTCGTTGCCATAAATTTGCGCGGTATCAATATGACGAAATCCTACTTCTAACGCCATTTTTACAGATTCATAAGCAGTTTTACCTTCTAAACGAAAAGTACCCATACCTAAGTCTGGCATTTCAATTACACGTTGTGTCATAGCTTTATCCTTATTAAATAATTGGTTTAAAATTCAAACGTCGTGTTTACTAAATACACCGATTACTTTTTGATTTAAAATTTCGACCTCATGAAAATACTGAGGTCATTCATTTTTATTTCAAGACTAACCTACATAAGTTTCGCTTTATTTAGCCTGAACATTTTGTTTATCTAGCCTGCCACTGTACCGGGTGACTATTAAAGCCAGCAATGAAACAACGGCGCCAATCCATGCGGTATCTTTTAGTTCCATGTGCTCTACTACAAGGCCCCCCGTAATAGAACCCAATGCTATGCCAATGTTAAATGCTGCTATATTTAATCCAGATGCAACATCGACTGCGTTAGGAGTATGTTGCTGAGCTTGCTTAACAACATAAAGCTGCAAACCAGGTACATTACCAAATGCAAATGCCCCCCAAACTAATATGGTTAATACGGCAGCAACCTTTGACTCCATGGTAAAAGTAAATATCAGTAGAATTACAGTAAGTGCACTAAAAATAATGCTCAGCGCACTGATCGGGCCTCGCTTGTCAGCTAATTTTCCACCCCATATATTACCAACAGCCACTGAGACACCATATACCAGCATAATTATGCCAATTGTTGAAGATGCAAATCCTGTCTGCTGCTCTAAAATGGGGGCCAAGTAAGTAAACGCAGTAAACGTGCCGCCATAGCCTAAAATTGTCATTAAATACACAAGCAGTAATCTAGGTTTAGTAACAACTTGAAGTTGCTCTTTAAAGGTTGCCGGTACTGATTGCTTTAAATTTTTAGGTACTAATACAGCACTTCCAATTAAAGCGATAATACCAAGTGATGACACCACTAAAAATGTAGCGCGCCAACCAAAGTGCTGCCCTATCCAAGTACCTAATGGCACACCCGTTACTAGCGCTACCGTAAGGCCGGTAAACATAATTGCAATGGCGCTAGCCTCTTTATCTTTACTTACTAAGCTTGTCGCTATCATTGAGCCAATAGAGAAAAATACACCGTGAGCAAGTCCAGTTAAAATGCGTGCTATTATTAACGTTTCGTAGCTAGGGGCTTGCCAAGCTAATAAGTTACCCATAACAAATAAGCCCATAAGACTTATAAGTACCACTTTTCGGTTCCAGCGACCCGTTAATGCAGTGAGAACCGGTGCGCCAATAGCTACACCAACCGCATATAAGCTCACTAGTAAGCCTGCTGATGGTAAGCTCACGCCTAAATCGTTTGCAATAGTTGGCACTAAACCCACTATAACAAACTCTGTTGTTCCAATTGCAAATGCGCTTAAGGTAAGCGCCCATAAAGCCAATGGCATAGTTACATCCTCATTTTTAAAATAGATGTACAGTGTGAGTAAAAATGCCTTTGCAATAAATGGCATAAATGGCATAAATGGCAAAATACTTTTGTTTATTTTGCAAATATAAATGAGTGAATTTATGCCTGTTCAAGCTAAAACTGAAGATCTAGAAATGTTTATTACCATTGTTGATTGTGGCAGTTTTTCCGGTGCGGCTAGTTTACTTGATTTAAATGTAGCTAAAGTTTCAAGAGCACTATCTCGTCTTGAAAGCAGGCTAAACTGCACATTACTAAATAGAACAACACGCCGCTTAGAACTTACCGAGGAAGGGCATATATACATAGAATATGCGCGAAAGGCTTTAAACACGCTGCTTTGCGCCGAAGAAACAATTAACCTACTTAAGCAAGCACCTAGCGGGCACTTGCGTATAGATGCAGCAAGCCCTTTTGTTTTGCATCAACTAGCGCCACTAGTTAATGAGTTTAAAAAGCAATACCCGCAAATCACGCTCGATATTACCTCACACGACAATATTATTGATTTACTTGAGCGCAAAACAGATTTAGCTATTCGCATTGGAGACTTAAAAGATTCAAACCTGCATGCGCGTAAATTAGGCCAAAGTAAATTAAAATTGGTCGCAAGCACTGATTATTTAAAAAATGCGCCACCGTTACAGCAAGTTTCAGATCTTAAAAACCATAACCTAATTGGTTTCAGTGAACCCAATACTCTTAATCAATGGCCCTTGAAGCATGAGCAATCGCTGCACTTTGATTTAAGGGCTAGCAGCGGCGAAACCATTAGGCATTTATGTATTGCTGATCAAGGCATAGCACTTCTCTCACAATTTATGATTGCAGAAGATTTAGCCAAAAAACGATTAATAGAAGTTTTACCTCACAGCGTAAGTAGCCCAAATAATCGAGAATCTATTTATGGCGTTTATTACAAAAATGAGGCGGTTTCTTCCCGTATCGTTGCATTTTTAGATTTTATACAACCGCGACTAAGTTTATAAATCACTTTTAAATTGAGTTTAAAGAGCAACTTAATGAAATAATTTACATTATTGACGGTTTTAAGATTAAGCTGAGTATAAACATTGCAGTTGCATTATTTAGATGAGGTAGTATGGATTCTTTAACACAAGTTGCGTTAGGTAGCGCCGTAGGGTACGCAGTATTAGGTAACAAAGTGGGCCGCAAAGCGGTGTTATGGGGCGCTATTTTGGGCACTTTACCCGATTTAGATGTGTTTTTACCCTATGGCGGCAGTGTTGAAGCATTTACTTATCACCGTGGCTTTAGCCATTCATTTTTTGTGCACTTGTTAATTAGCCCTTTGATTGTTTGGCTAATTTTAAAAATACACACTGGCATGCAAGCGTATAAAACACGTTGGTTTTGGTTAGTGTTTTTGTGTTTATCAACCCATGCACTATTGGATGCACTTACTGTGTACGGTACGCAATTAATGTGGCCACTTACAGAGCATCCGTTTGCAATTTCAAATATGTTTATTATTGATCCCCTCTACACGTTACCGCTATTAGTAGGGGTTATAGGCACTTTAATACCAAAAATAACCGCCCCAACCGCCTACAAAATTAACGCAATTACGCTCACAGTAAGTACTCTCTATTTATGTTGTTCGCTTATTCTTAAAGTTGTTATTGACGATAAAGTCAACACTGCGCTACAAAACAGAGACATCACAGTCAATGAATACATTAGCACTCCAGCACCGTTTACTACTTTACTTTGGCGGGTGGTTGTGATGTCGGATGGGAAATATTATGAAGGCTATGCATCGGTGTTTGATACACCCAACGAGGTTACCTTAAATGCATACCAAACAACCCCTTCTTTACTAAACGAGATTAAAAATGAATGGGGTGTTAAACGCTTGCAGTGGTTTACAAAAGGGTTTTATTCCGTTCGCGAGCAGCAAGACAAAGTTATTCTCTCTGATTTACGCATGGGCATGGAGTGTGCTTATGTGTTTAATTTTGTTGTCGGTCAGAAAGATGGCTCAGCAATCAGTGTCGGTAATTTTGAAAAAATAAGTCAAAGACCCAACTTAAACAACCTACCTAAAATATGGGATAGAATTTGGCACCCCGATACCGTATTGGCATCGCCATTAGCAAAAAATAATTGTGTAGAGCAATAATACCAACTATAACTGCCATCTTTTGAGTAAACTCAACTCAATACCTTGTTGAGTTTACCTCTATTTAGTTAGGGGTTATCGTATAATTGGGTTCTGTTTTTTCCGCGCTCTTTGGCTTCATATACCGCATTATCGGCTTGGGCAAATAAATCAGTAAACGTCGTTTTCGCAGTACTCAAACTTGCCCCAATACTGGCGGTTACTGGGCGATTACCTACTTTAATTTCAGCAATTAATAAATGCAGCCTTTGGCAAAATGACAAAGTATCTGCTTTATTTGTATCTGGCACCATAATTAAAAACTCTTCACCGCCGTAACGAGAAATAAGGTCGGTTTGTCGACCAAAATGTTTAAGACGTTGCCCCAACTCTTTTAAAACTCGATCCCCTTCTAAATGCCCAAAGGTATCATTAACGACTTTAAAATTATCAATATCGATAATTAACAATGCAACCGACTGCTTTGATCGCATAGCCTGTTCGAGTAACAGCACGCTGCGGCAATTCATCTCTCTTCTATTTAATAAATTGGTTAACTCATCGGTAGACGCTAAAGATTGTAAGCGTTCAGTTTGCGCTTCTAACTTTTCCCGTGTTTTAATCAGCTCGTCGTAAAGCTTATCTCGCTGAGTCGCGTTAAAAAAGCTCCAGTATATATAGCCCTTTTCATCAAGCTGAGCATTAACGGTAACGGCCATACGCTCGCCTTGGGCGCTGAGCATAATTAACTGCATTTCTTGACACGCTTTTTCATGCAGTAAGGTAGGAAGCACATAACTTTGTAAAAATATTTTTGATGATTTAGTTATAATTTTATCAACCGACTTGCCAATAAGCTCATTACAATTCCACTGTAATTCCTTTTGAAAATAAGTATTTGCATAAACAATAATGTTATCTGCATTTGTCACTAATGCACCATTTAAAAAGTGATCTGCGGAATAATCAGCAAGCTTTTCATCTACTTTATCAAGTGACATGTGGCTAACTCACAAAATCAAAAATTAAACGGCTGACTGTTTCTGGGTGCGTCATATGAATACAGTGGCCATGCGCACTAATAACCTTAAGTGTTGCATTTGAAATTTCATTCGCTACAAACTCCCCAACAGAAGGCGCGGCTAAAGCATCATTTTCACTTTGTAAAATTAAAGTAGGCTGTTTTATATGTTCAAGTATAAAACGGTAGTCGGATAAAAACGTGGCTTCTGCAAAGGTTTTTGCAATAAGGGGATCGGTTGAGCAAAAACTTCCCGATAGTTCCGCTATAAATTCATCTGGATGAGAGTTGCCCATTACTAGAGGCGCTAAATAATTAGCCCAACCAATGTAATTTTTATCCATTAGGTTTAGTAATTCGTGAAGGTCTTGTTTTTCAAATCCACCAAAATAATCAGGGGGTAAATTTAAAAAGCACGGTGAGGGGCACACCATAACCAGCTTAGAAAATAGCTCTGGTTGCTCAATGGCAGCAAGTGCGCCAATGGTGCCACTAACCGAGTGGCCTATAAATGTAATATCGGTAAGTTCAAGTGCGGCACATATTTCTAGTACGTCTTTGGCATACCCATCAAGGGTTGAGTAGCGCTGTTTATTATATTTAGACACATCAGAGTTACCTGAGCCTACATAATCAAACAGCACTAAAGTAAAATGTTGTTCAAGGGCAGGAATAATAAATCGCCACATGTTTTGGTCGCAACCAAATCCGTGAGCCAACACCAAGGTTTTATCACCCTTGCCAATTATTTTGACGTTGTTTCTGCTGAGTATTTCATTTAAATGTTGCATGCTGAATTATCCCTTTCTTATTTCAACTTATTAATGGTAGTTCAACTACGAGCCGAAACTACTATTTTAACACTAAATGTAGTTTAACTTATTATAAAGCTTTAAACATCAATTAGTTAGTTGAAAAATAATCAAGGGGCAAAGTACATACTATTTTATTGAATAAGTGTAATTAATTATTTCGCTTATCTATAAAAACAATGCCTTTTTAACATTAAATTACAATCGTATAGCCAGTGTTAGCATAATGACTAATTAATATGCCTAATACAAACAGTTAGTTTTGGTGCTCATACTGTCCGCGATATACTTCAAATACTTTTAGCACGGTGTGTTGTTCTTTTGAAAGAGAGTCAAACCAGTCATCAAATAACTCATCATCTTCTTGTTCGCTTAATGCTAAATAATGAGCAAGCAATTCAATGATATCGTTATGAGAACATGCGAGTGAGTCAACTTGTTTTGCCAATACACTATGATCGCGCTCCCTTAGAGTGTCCATAACTCCTTGGTCGATTTGGTCCTGTTTTGTTTGAGCGTCACTCATAAACTACCTCTATTCTACGTGTTTAAATTTTTATTATTTTTTTTGCTGAAACTAGTTATAGCAGCCTAAATACTAATAGCCAGTACTTTTGATCTAAGTGCTTATTTTTTGACTAGATTGTGCAAATACGCAGCAATTACGGTGCATTAAAGACTATTTAACCAAAGTTCAAGCTATTTAAAATGATTTGCAAAGGGAAATTAAATGCGCTAAATTAAATGATATACTATCACATAACATTAAAGGCGTTTAATGAAACCAAATATTCACCCTGATTACCATGTGGTTGCTTTTCATGATACTGCAGCCGATTCATATTTCATTATAGGTTCAACCATCAAAACCGACCGCACTATCGAAATAGACGGTAATACATATCCCTATGTGCCTATTGATGTTTCATCTGACTCACACCCATTTTATACAGGCAAACAAAAAACGCTCGCTACTGATGGCCGCGTTGCGCAATTTAATCGTCGTTTTAAAAACTTATCTTCGGCTAAAAAGGAAAGCAAATGAAAGTATTAAGTTCATTAAAAAGCGCAAAGCAACGACCTGGTTGTCAAATTGTAAAACGTAAAGGGCGCGTGTTCGTGATATGTAAAGATAACCCAAGATTTAAGGCCGTACAGGGTATGAAGAAAAAATAGTGGGATAA
Source organism: Pseudoalteromonas sp. APC 3495 (assembly GCF_030407645.1). Taxonomy (NCBI): domain Bacteria; kingdom Pseudomonadati; phylum Pseudomonadota; class Gammaproteobacteria; order Alteromonadales; family Pseudoalteromonadaceae; genus Pseudoalteromonas; species Pseudoalteromonas sp. APC 3495. Next base: position 63,813 of record NZ_JASDDA010000006.1, read on the forward strand.
AATAATAATGCCGAGTTTATTACTCGGCATTATTATTAAAGGGCATTTACTTTACTTCAACAGAAAACTCAGGCACTGCCTGAATAACCTTTTTCACGGTGCATGTATTTACAGCAGCAATAAGTGCTTTTTTATATTTATCGGGGAAACCTTCAGGCAACCCAATTTCAATAGAAAAACGTTTTTTACCGTTTTCATCCACATTCTCGTTATTTTGTGTCAGCGTCATGCCGTCGGTTGAGATCTCTCTTTGCTGACAAAATTTACGCGCATAAAAACCAGCGCACAAAACCATGCTAACCAAAAAATAGTCAAATGGTTCTGGGTGCTCTGCCCCACCACCGGCATTGATGCTTTGATCGCTTATCACTTCATGCTCACCAAACTTAGCACTCAACTTTTGACCATCTAACATTGAAACTGAAATTTCCATTGCTAATCCTTATTTTCCAAACAGTAATTCAAAAAAGCCTGGAGGCTCATGTAATTTATGATATTTTTTGCGTAAATTATCGATGGCTTTAAGTGGTTTTTTTGCAGCTTCGAGTCCCTGCTCATTCGCTACTTTTTTTGCCAACTGGGCTTGAACCAGTACTTTATCGAGCCCTTGCACCGACTTCTCAGCTTCTTTATAAAATTTGGCTTGCTTACCTTGCTCTATCAATCCAATAAATTGATCGATAGCACCATTAAATTCTTCAAGTTGGGTTGCTTCAACACTTTGTTTATAAGCCAGCCCAATATTTTTCATGGTCTTTTCTAAATCACTTACGTCATTAGCGGCAACTGTTTGACTAAAGAGTAATACTATTAACAATAAAACTGCTTTCATTCATAAATCCTAAAAAAATTAATTGCTGCATACATGCTAAACTTACTGGGGTATTATATAGCATAACGCTTAGATGTCACCACGGAGCTAGTTAGCAAGGTAAAAATCGAGCTTTATAAAATCTATAGAGAAACATATGCCTTTGTTTAAATTATACCGCCTGATAACTTATACCTGCCTGCTATTCAGTAGTTACAGTATTAATGCCTTAGAGATCATATTCATCAATCCTGGCTTTTCAAATTCAACTGAAGCTAATAGCAATAAAACCGGTGATTTTTGGTTTCATGTTTCTAAAATTATGCAAAATGCTGCCACAGATTTAGATGTGACATTAACTATAAAATACGCCAATCGAAATCATATTTTAATGAAAGAGCTGATCCAGCAGGCCATTAACGATAAGCCTGATTACCTGTTATTGGTAAACGAAAAAAATGTCACCAGCCAATACCTATCTAAAATAGACAGTAACAAGGTTCCCATTTATTTTTTATTAAATCGTCCTTCCCCTGCGTCTCTCGAGCAATTGCAAAAAAATGGCGTCAATGTGGTCGGCAGTATTACCCCAAATAATCGTGTTGCAGGTAAATCATTGATGCAGCAGCTTTATAAAAAGTTTACCAATAAAACAAAAACGCCAGCTCATACATTAGCTTTACTAGGAGACTACACAACCCCTGCTTCCACTTTACGTACCCAAGGGTTAATGGATTTTTTAGTGCAAACATCCAAAGTAACCTTAACCGCTAAAGAGGTTGCAAATTGGTCTGAGCAAGAAGGCTATATAAAAACCATGGCCTATATGCAACTTGCGCCTGAAATTAACATTATTTGGTGCGCTAATGATGCCATTGCGTTTGGTGCTAAAAGAGCATTAACGCAACTAAACAAACAATCGCAGGTTATTGTGGGTGGGATTAACTGGGATTCTGCGCCTAATAACGCATACACGCTTGATATATCGATAGGGGGTCATGTTTTATTAGGGGCTCATGCAATTATAAACTTATTTGATAACCATACTGATTTAAAGCATTGGCCACTTTTTCACAGCACTAATGATATTTTTCAGCCACTCAACGATACAAATAAGCCTTTATATAATGCAATTAATGCGAATAACCTAGCCGAAATAGACTTTTCGCAGTTTAGTAAAACCCGCCCAGACAAAGTTGAATTTACTATAGAAAACTTACTACTCGCGCTTGAGTAATGTAACTGTAAAGCCCCTTTACAGTTACATTGATTACTTTAAACGTCGTTAATTATGCCCTATTAGATAACCAGAGTGTTTGATACGGTGCTAATTGCATAGTTTTAAGCTCTTCATCCAGCACTGTTTTAGAGAGCAGCTCATGCCATTGCTGTGTATTTATTAAGTTCAAATCGGCCAAGGTTAAGCTTTGTGGCTGACTGCTGATATTATAAATACAAAAAATACTTTGCTGGCGGTCAATGCTTTGTCGCCAAAAACCAAATAACCCCTCTCCTAAATGCAAAGTGAACTGTGTTGCATTAGGATGAAATGCCGCTTGCCTTTTACGCACTGCTAATAACTGTTTTACTCCGTTGAATACTTGATGATGATGACTATATTTTTCTGCAATTGCCGCTAATAATTTTGACTCTTGCCAGCGATGACGGTTAATGGCGCGATTGTGCTGCGAATTATCAAAGCGATCATAGTCATTAGTGGTGCCAAGTAAACTATGTATATACAGCCCTGGGATCCCCTCCATTGCAAACATAATGGCGTGAGCACATAAAAAGCGCTCAAGGCCAAATTTATCCGCGCCATTATGCGTCCCTTGTAAGGCATCAAACAAGGCAATATTTAGCTCATACGGGGTATGTGTGCCATCGTGACTAGTACGCATTGAAACGCGCCCACCAAACTGCATGGTGGTACTGACTAATGAAGCAACCTCACTGGGTTGCAGCAAGCCTTCAATTGGCCTTAAACCAATGCCATCGTGAGAAGCAATAAAATTAAAATACGCAGTGCCGTTTTGTGCAGGCGGCATACTCATCATCCAATGCTTAAGCGCCGTACTATCGCCACTAAGTAAGGTATGCAACAACAACGGCGGCAAGGCAAAGTTGTAAATTGCATGGGCTTCGTTGGCATTACCAAAGTAAGACAAGTTCTCCTGATTGGGAATATTAGTCTCGGTGATGATCACCACACTTGGCTCGGCATGCTCAATCAGCGTTCGTAATAAACGTACTACTTCGTGGGTTTGCGGTAAATTTATACAACTGGTATTAAGTTGTTTCCATAAAAAGGCCACAGCATCAAGGCGAAATAAGCGAATACCGTTGTCTAAATAATGACGAATAATGCCGACAAACTCTTTTAACACCTCGGGATTTTCAAAATCAAAATCCACTTGATCATGACTAAATGTGCACCATACATGTTTTTCACCACTGGTTGTTGTTACCGTATTTAATAGTGGCGATGTACGAGGACGAACTACTTGGCTTAAATCGTCAGTTAAACTGGCTGTTTTAAAGTAATCTTTTCCGGGGTGTGTATCAGTTAAAAAGTTTTCAAACCAAATACTTCGACTAGAGCAATGATTAATGACTAAATCCGCCATCAGTTTTACATCATTTGCAATCGCGTTAATGTCTTGCCAGTCACCCAGCGCTTCATTAACGTGTGCATAGTTCATTACCGCAAATCCTTCATCTGAGCTATACGGATAAAAGGGTAAAATATGCAGTGCATTAAGCTGATGATCGCACTGCTCTTTTATAAAGCGATGCAAGGTTTTTAAAGGCGCCTCTAAAGGGGTGCCTACGGCTAAATCACTGTCTTCATGGTTTATTATCGAATCGCCATAGGCTATTAGCACAACATCTTGTTCATCCCAGCGGTTAGTGTGTGGCGTGGGATCGCGAAGTGGGTTATCACCTAGAATTAAGGTGATCAATTCTTCAGTCAATTCGCTTATTGCTATCGGTAATTCAACATCTTGATAAATAGCATGTAAATGTTGTTCAACTCGTTGAAAAAACTGTTCTTTAACTATACTCACAGGCGCCTCGTTTAATGATGTTAACTGTATTGCTCGTTATCTAGCTCAACGGCTTCTTTTAAACGCTCAAGTACGTCTGGCATTGCCGAGGCCACACGATTCCAACTCGGCACAAAGGGTGCTTCCATTGGGTTTTCTAAAAAGTGCTGACCGGCATTCATGATATTTTGCGCAAACATTTCAACGGCTTTTTCTTCTTGGTGAATATCAAGGGTTAAACCGTTCATTAGTGCATCATTATGATAGGTTTCAATAAAATCTAAACCAATACGGTAATATGTGGCTTTTAATGAGCGAATAGTTTCGCTGGTAAAGGTAACCCCTTGCGTTGCTAACTTTCTAAATAGTGCTTTGGTGATATCAATCGACATTTTAGAAAGGCCAGCGGTTTGGTCGTCGAGCGATAACGCCTGATGTTTATGATCGTAGTTATCCGCAATATCGACTTGGCATAATCGGTTATGAGAATAGTTACGGTACATTTCGCTTAATACGCCAATTTCTAATCCCCAGTCGCTAGGAATACGAATATCGTTTAATACATCGCGCCTAAACGAAAACTCACCCGCTAATGGGTAGCGAAACGAGTCCATGTACTCAAGGTAATCACGGCTGCCTAAAATGGTTTTAAACGAGCGCAATAACGGAGTAACCAATAGCCGAGAGACACGGCCATTAATTTTTCCATTGGCGGTGCGCGGGTAAAAGCCTTTACAAAACTCATAGTTAAATCGAGGGTGTGCAACAGGGTATATTAACCGCGCTAATAAGCCTCGGTCATAAGTTAAAATATCACAGTCATGCAAGGCGATTGATTCAACCTCAGCGGTGGCTAATTTATACCCCATGCAATACCACACATTACGCCCTTTACCGAGCTCGCGTGGCGCCACACCTAAGGCTTGAAGCTCTTTGTCGAGCGCTTGTAAGCGTGGCCCGTCGTTCCAAAGTACTTTGTGGTTTTGATCAAGCGCTTTAAAAAAGTTCAGTGCATAACGATATTGGCTTTCGTCGGCTCTGTCTAAGCCTATGGTAATTTGTGATAAATAAGGTACTTTTTGCAGCTCTTTAACAATATTTTGTAGCGCGGGGCCTTCTAACTCACTAAATAATGAGGGCAAAATAAGCCCCATGGGTCGCTGCTTACTAAAACTCAGCAACTCTTTTTCTAAATCGTCTACGGGTCTGTTGGCAATATTATGTAACGTTGTAATGATGCCATTTTGATAAAAATCAGCCATGTAAACTATACTCCTCAAAATTGGGTAAAATGCTGTTAATACAAGGTAATGCAGTGATTTCTTCTACCCAGCCTAACGGCGCTGGCAACTGAGAATAGCGCGCTTTGTTATGGGTTAATTTAACCGGCTTTTTACTCTCTGGATTGGCAATAATAATGGCAATATCTGCCTCTTCGAGCATTTGCTTATCGTTATCACTATCCCCAAGCGCAATAATGCTTAGCGGCTTAGTAAACTGCGCAGTAAACTGTTTCACCAGCCATTGCTGCGCCATGCTTTTATCGGTATTTTTACCAATGTGGATAAAGCGCCCGCCTACTTTAACGTCGTAGCCGTACACTGTTATTGCGTTTATAAATTCGTTGAGTTTGTGCTCTTCGCCATGCCAGCAGAGCGGATCTGAATATTGACGATTCTGTGCTTGCGCCGCCTGTATCGCGTTTAACCCTGTGATGTGCATTACCTGCTCACACGATAACTCACTGAATAAACTATATTGGTCGCTGTAGTCTTTTTTTAAATGTGTTAAATCAGCCCATAAATTGCTAATGGGTGCCGCAAATGAATAACACCAATAACCTTGGTATTCGCTGCAGCCAATGGGTCTGAGATTAAAATAATTTTTAGGAATATAAACAGCCGAGCCATTTTCAACAATAAAAGGCTGTTTAATATTGAGCGCTTGTTGCAGTGCCACCACTTCACTAAACGTTTTACTAGTGTTAAATACCACCGGCACACCGCTGTATTGCAACTCTTGTAATAAAGTGTCGACCGCTTCGGTGCTGTAGTCTCTATGATTTAATAACGTACCATCTAAATCGGTAAAAATAATGGGCTGACCAATATTGTCGCTAGTTAGCTGCATTGCGACTACATCACGGTGACTATCAAGCTCTATTAACGCATTTGCTTTGGCACTGAGGGTATTTAAATTTTCTCGGGTAATACGCTCAAAGTGAGAAATAAACCAAAGCAGCTGCTCGTCGGTCATGGTGCCTGCGCCTTGGCCTTGTTTTGCGATTAGCTTGTGCTCTTGCTCTTGTCGCCATGCAAATACATCATCAAAACTCGGCGCTTTAAGCATAATTGTGTAGTCAATTTTATTAAATACGGTTTTATACTCATTGGCTAAACAGCTATTAATACAGCGGCGCCATAGTCCTTGCTGATCGTATGATTTTTCTAGCTCATTAATGGGCTCAATTAAAGTAAAAGGCTGCTGTGGCTCACTGGCTACACACCACCCTTCTAAAATAACAATATCGACTGGCTGACTATTGGTTAACCATTTATTTTTTGCTACAGGTTCATCTTGTTGCTTGTCAAAACGTGGCAGCGGTACATTAACCTCTTTATTTAACAAGCGACTAATGGTTTTATCCATAAGGGCAACATCATGTGTGCCTGGAACTCCACGGGTGGCAAATAAACAATGCACATCTTGTGCTAGCTGCTGACGTTTTTGGGTTGATAAATAAAAGTCATCAATAGAGAGTGCGACACAATTTAGGTGGGTGTTTTGCTCAAACCAAGTCACTAAATAGTCACCAAGCGTGGTTTTTCCTGAGCCTTGGCAGCCGTTGATGGCAACAAATAAAGGCGCATTTTTTTTGCTGGTTAAAATATCCTGAGCAATCACAGAAAAATACTGCTCACTAATATATTGATATTTCAACGGCAATTGATGTTTTACTAAAAAAGCATTTATATCCACACTATTGGCCTCCAATATAACAATCCCTGATTCAACTATAGGGTATGAATAAGGAAATGCAGTTACTAGACCAATATTATTTATTGTTACTTTTTAGTAGGTTAAAAAAAAAGCGCATTTAAAATGCGCTTTTTTGGTGCAATATTTTTAACCACAGTGCAAATTTAATTCTCGTTGCTCTGTGCTTTTGGGAATACTAAATTTAATACTATGCCTAAAACAGCGCATAAGCTCACACCTTCAAGGCTGAACTGGCTGCTACCAATGTGCATACCACCAATACCGCAAATTAAAATAAGCGCCACAATACTTAAATTGCGTGGTTCGCTTAAGTCATCGCCCGATTTAACTAAGGTATTTAAGCCAATAACGGCAATAGAGCCAAATAATAAAATCATTATGCCGCCCATTACAGGGACCGGAATGGTTTGCAAGCCCGCGCCCATTTTAGCCACAAACGCTAAACAAATTGCAATAATGGCAGTCCACATCATCACTTTAGGGTTAAAGTTTTTAGTTAGCATTACCGCACCGGTTACCTCTGAGTAAGTGGTGTTAGGTGGGCCGCCAAATAATGACGCAGCAGACGTGGCTAACCCATCACCAAATAAAGTGCGATGTAGCCCTGGCTTTTTCAAATAGTCTTTTTTTGTAACTTGGCTAATTGCCATCATGTCGCCAATGTGTTCGATAGCAGGCGCAATTGCCACCGGCACCATAAACAAAATGGCTTGCCATTTAAACTCTGGCAGTACAAAGTTAGGCACTGCCAACCACTGTGCATTACTGACTGTTTCAAACTGTACTACACCCATAAATAACGATAGCGTGTAACCGGCAACAACACCGGCTAAAATAGGGATCAGTTTAAATACCCCTTTGCCCCACACGGCAAACACTAAAGTTACTAGTAATGAGAACATAGAAATAATAATGGCACTGTCGTAGGCAATAATTTGTGTACCACCATCGCCACTTTTACCCATGGCCATATTAACCGCAGCTGGCGCGAGTGCTAGGCCAATCACCATAATGACTGGGCCGACCACAATTGGCGGCAAAATTTTATGTAAGGTTTTTGTGCCTTTAAACTTCACCAATAAACTCAACAGCATATAAGTAAAGCCCGCTGCCATTAAGCCGCCCATAGTGGCGGGTATGCCCCACATTTGCACTGAGGCAATAATAGGTGCAATAAACGCAAATGACGAGGCTAAAAAGATAGGCACTTGGCCTTTAGTGACAAATTGAAACAACAAAGTACCTAAACCTGCGGTAAACAACGCAACACTCGGATCGAGACCCGTTAAAATAGGCACTAATACCAGCGCACCAAACGCTACAAATAGCATTTGGGCACCCGTTAAAATGGTTTTTATTGAAAACGTAGAATTATTTTGCACTGCTAAACCCTAGTAAACCGTACCGAAAATTTTATCACCTGCATCCCCTAATCCTGGGATAATATAGCCTTTTTCATTAAGGTGGCTATCAACTGAGGCAGTAAAAATCTCTACATCTGGGTGAGCGGCTAATGTTTTTTCAACGCCCTCAGGCGCAGCAACCAGTACAATAACTTTAATTTCTTTACAGCCCGCTTTTTTAAGCATATCGATGGTGGCGATCATAGAGCCACCAGTAGCCAGCATAGGGTCAATCACTAAGCTCAAACGCTCATCAATATTACCTACTAGCTTTTCAAAATAAGGTACTGGCTCAAGTGTTTCTTCGTTACGCTCTAAACCCACTACACTCACTTTAGCCGCTGGGAGTAATTGCATTACGCCGTCCATCATCCCAAGGCCTGCGCGTAAAATTGGCACCACGGTAATTTTTTTACCTTTAATATGCTCAACTTTAAGTTTATTACCGTCCCAACCTGTAATTTCGTTATCTTCTAATTCTAGGTTTTTAGTGGCTTCGTAAGTTAATAATGTGCCAACTTCTGAACACAACTCGCGAAAACTTTTCGTGCTAATTCCATGCGCGCGCATTAAACCTAACTTATGTTGAACAAGGGGGTGAGAAATAACGTGAATAGCCATAGTAATAAACCTAGTGATAAAAAATTTGACGTATTTTATATTAAAACAGGCCGTTTGACTGTTAATTTTAGCCCTGATTTCATAGTTCGTGCCTAAATATTTAATTTAGCCACAACTGTTCAACTTTTTGTGTTTATGAGTTGTTACTGGCTAACCAATTATTTACCTGAGCATGCATGTAGCCGTTAATTTTTTTGTGCTCGGGGCTCCACCCAAGTAAAAACCGATAAAAGTCTGCCCACGCCACCGGCCATAAATGAGCCCATTGTGCAATAACGTCATCCGCATTCACTGCTGGTTGGTAGTGACTGAGTGCGTTTTTAAACTGGCTAAAATAATAGTTGAGGTAGGTTTGTGCGTGTTTGTGAAGCTCAGAATCATCCATACAACTGGTCATAAAATACATAACATCTACCACCCCAACACCCGCACCCACATATTGAAAGTCATAACCGAGTATATGCCCTTGGCTATTAGTGGCAAAATTAGCAAGCTTGGCATCACCATGAATTAACGTTTGGTAGTCACATTGTTTTAACGCGTTATTTAATTGAGTAGCTGCCTGTTTAATATCGGACTTTTCAGGCAAGTTATTAAATTCATCAGGGCGTGTATCTAAATGCCAATAACTTCCTTGCGGCCATAAGCCATCAAACTTTGTATTTAAATGAAAGGCATTTAAATGAAAGGCATGAAAATGTGCCAACCACTTTAATATGGCTTTTATATTCTCGGTGGTTGCTTGGGTGTATCCCAGCTTTGAAAAATCTTTAAACACCAAGGCAAATTCATCGCCTTTGTTGATTGCTTTAATGCATTCAATAGCTGCCGCTTGCTTGGGCAGTTTATGGCTAAATTGCTGATAAAACGTATATTCAACGTGGTAAGAGTCACGCTTTCTATTAAGCGCAAAGCTGCTTTGTTTAATTTTAGGGTGATTAATATGATCGGGTACTTTAATCGCTTTAATCACACAGGCTAGCTCATCAAGTTGACACTTCACAATTTGACCACAGCCACTCCAAAGCGAGGTTAGGGTTTCGCCAATAGCTATACGTTGAAAATGCGGGGTAAGTAACGAAAGATAAAAAGACATAGCCATATTAGGTTGCTAAATTTTAGTTAGCTTAACATTAGACGGTGTTTTTAATAAAAGGTCTTAGTAAAAAGCTCTGTATGTTTTTTCACAACCCTGTATGTAAAAAACGAATGCTAGTTTTTGAATGGGCGGCAAAATTAACTATGCCACTACAAACTTATCGTCGAATTGAGCGCTTTACCCGCTGAAATACTTTGTTGTATCCATTTTAGTTATGGCTTTGTTTAACAATAGAAAGGATAAGACTATCAATGTCATTATTCACTGCGCCAATACTACTATTACTTAAAATCACATAACCAAAGTTAAGGTCAGTGATAGAGCGTGATAGCGAGACCCAACCACGATTAAATCCAGCAAAGCCAAGACTGCTATTCTTTGCGTCAACAACATAGCTCATACTCCAGCGCCCATTAGTGTTTGGCGCGGGCTTTATCATCAGATCAATTAATTTTTCTGGTAGCAACCCTAAACCATTATAATCACCATCGTTGTTGCGCAACACAGCCATATTAAAGCGTGCTAAGTCTATTGGCGTTGTCTGTAAACCAGCAGCTGCTTTCTCATTAAAATAAACCATGCCAGTGACTTTGCCGGAATTATCGTAAGGTGTTGCCGACTTTTTGATAACTTTTTTAGTAATGTTAAAAGTAGAATCCTTCATATTTAGAGGCTTAAACACGTATTGCTGCATATAGTCTTCAAATGCCATGCCTGACACATCTTCAATTAAAAGTTGCACCACTGAATACCCACCACCAGAATAAGACCATTTTGTATCGGGCACATGAATAAGTTCAACAGATCCGGCGCCATTGTTATTGCCATTTAGTGAGTCAACTATAGATGTTAACTTTTCTGGAGACTCCCAGCCTGTATATGGGCCAAGTGACAAGCCTGAAGTGTGAGATAAGATATTTCTCAATGTTACTTTTTTTGCGTTAAACTCAGACTTAGGGATCTGCCAACGTTTGAGGTATTGGTTTATTGGCGCATCTAAATCGACTTTGCCTTGAGCTACAAGTTGCATTACTCCCCAAACAGTAACCAGCTTAGAAATAGACCCTACGTTAAACATTGTGCTTTGGGTAATCTCAGTTTTGGCTGCTACGTCGGCAAAACCATAGGATCGAAACTCTAGAACTCTATTTCCATTGACAAATGCAAGTGCAACACCAGGAGCTTTGTGTTTATCTAAAATCTTTGGTATGTCATCTTCCAAGCGCTCTGTGATCTCAGACACATCAGTAAACTCTTCAGCGGTAGCAAGACTAGCTAAAAACAATGTAAATATTATCAGTATTGATTTAATCATAACTTTCCTTAGTTCGTAAAACGCCAATATAAACAGACTTGAAATAGTTGGCTAAAATATTAAACAGTGTGAAAACAACCAACGGTTTTTTTTCGTTTGAATATTCTTACTAAATACCGTTTGTTACCGATAAGTATTTGCTTTTACCGAAACTGACATAATAAATAGTTAAAAAAAGCAATTTGAATATATTACTACCAAAAGAATTTTTAATAATAATTCCTTTGTCAGTAATAGAGGCTACAGGAAAGGTTTGGCTTGAACACCAATCTATTTTCGCTTGAATATTTTTAGTTGAATCAGGGATGTTTACTGTTTGCGTAACCCCTCTTTTTATAGTGGCAACTTCTACGTCATCCGCAAACAACTTATAGTCTCTCGCCATATCCACAAATTGTTTTGGTCTAAAAACTTGAATATTCATCTAAACTCCATTTAGGTATTTAACGCCCCAAAAAAGGCAATACAATAGCTGGCAAAATTAGCGACGCAAGAACAAAAGCCAACTGTTTTGTCCTGCTTAATGTGTTTGTTGTCTAAATAAAGCTATTAGCAAGTAACCCTACGCCAAGCCCTAAACCAAATATAGAGAAGTTGCGTAATATATATACTTTTTTTGAGATATCATAAATAGTTTTACCTTTTGTTAATGACTCAACTATATAGTCTTGAGCAATTAAAGAGTTAAGAATTGAAAAACAAAAACAACCTAAAGGAATATAAACCTTTGAGCCAAAGGTAAGTACTTTTAATTGAATAAGTATAACAACAGCACCTATTATTGCTGAGGATAGCCATGCATACTGTTTTAACAACTCAAAATGTAACTCTGTTGTAATAGTTTCATTTTGGATTTTATTTTTTTCTACACTTCGAGATTTCTCTATACTATCTTCATTATTTTTGACTTGAACTGATTCTTCCATAATTAAAATAAAACTCCATATTTTGATAAAAACCTAAAGCCCGGATAATGGGCTGATAATTGTTGGCTAAAATGTGTAACGAAGCGAAACTAAGTCAACTGTTAGCAGTTCCGCGCTCAAAGCGCCTGTTATGTGCACTTGTTGACCGTTGCTAAACCTAAATCTATATTTGCAACAATATAGCCATACTCTTTCTTAGTTAACTTTTTAGCCTGATATTGTTGCTTAGCTAATTCGTGAGTCCAAGCCTTTTCACATGGGGCTAATGGAATGGTTGTATCAACCATTAAAAGGTGTTCTTCCTGAATCACGCCCCCTTTTTTGACAATGCTTTTAGCGCAAAGGCTTAAAGCATATTCAACAGCAAATTTATCAACTCTTGGCATACCTACAAATTCTACATCACAACCAAGTTTCTCATTACCTTTAGTATCAACATAATAAAGCTGACCTGACGTGGTGCAACCAGATATAAATAAGATGATAACGAGTAATAAAATATGTCTGATATTCACTTTGCCTCCTTGTGCATATAAGCCCGCATATAGGGTACAAAAACGTAACGGCGATTTGGTTAAATTATGCAGAGCACCAAACTCAATCGCCGTATAGTTTTGATATCCAACGAGCCTGCGAGTGCATTGATGGTTTTGTTATTTGCCAGACCTTGAATATATTGATAGCAAAGGAAACTTACTTTCACCAAAGTTGATAGTTAGCGATAGTGTCTCATCTGCTTTGAATGATTGTAAAAACTCCAATGGCGCAATTCGCTGCCCATCTGCAACGATAGCCATTAGGTGTTTGTTAGTTAGACTTCGTCGACCTGATGCCATATTAGTCAAAGTTACTACCGCCCAACGCTCACCAGAATCATTACTCATTAATACAAAATTATTTACACTAAAATCACTCAGCTCTGGCTGAATGTTTGATTCATTTGGGAAGGCCAAATCAAAACTATTAGGTACAACTCTATCAATGGAAAGTACCTCTTCACCCGAATGGGCACAAAATGTAAAAACCAGCAATATCCAAGACATCCTTTTCAACACAAATCTTCTCCTAATTTCATATAACACCTTGCAACAGGGCTAATGGAAGCGCTTTGGCCGTTTGTTTGGCCAACGAGCATTTGTTCCTGCCTGATTGCTTGTTAGCTATTCTTTGCACTTGAATTGATGATATCAACTATCTTTTTAGACATAGCTTCTAACTGTCTAGAAGTTGTAGCACCGAATATTCCTTCACTAAACTCTGAACGAGTGTCTAGTTGCGATTCACTAACTATTTGGTTTGTGGATAGGTCTACGAGCTTAACGTTTAGCATCAATTCGGCATCACCTACCATTACACCTGCCATAAATCGACCAAACCCTGAAACATAACGAAAATGCTCTATTGTTATTTCCACGGAGATATCAGCCTGATTAGATGAGTTGCTTGGTATCAAATTACCTTTGTAATCTGTAGTTATTAATGTATTAAGTTCAGTGATACTTTTAGTTAAATCTCTACTTTTAGAGATTGAATTAGATGAGGATATAGCTACTGATATACTATTTGGTATGGCTCCTTGCTGCATGTTCGATGTTTTTACTGATTGCTTAATGTTTGCAGCACAACCCGCAATTAAGCTTACTAAGATGATTAAAATAAAGTTTTTCATTGAATGCTAAATTTCCTTGAATAGCTAACGCTTTGCTAAGAGGCTAAAATGGTTGGCTGGCTTTTTTGCGGTACTTTGCAAAAAACGAGCAAACTGTTTTAGTCCTTTTAAGCACCTTGTTATGCGCTACTGCCTATTAATTCTGATACTGTAACAAAGCGATAACCTTTATCTTTTAACTGCTGAACAATTAAAGGTACCGCAGCCATTGAATTACCTCTAGATTTAAACATTACATGTAAAAGAATAATTGACCCTGGCTTAGTATTTTGGACAACGTAATCGGATATATCACTTGCACTAGCATTTTTATCTAAATAAGTTTCAGGCTCCACATCCCACGTAACGGTAGTTATATTATTATTATTTAGATAATAAGGTAGCGAAAACAATTTTTTACCATAAGGTGGTCTAAAATGTATTTCACCTTTATAACCTGCCTCTGTAATTAACTCATTAGTTTTTTCTAGCTCATCTGCAACAAAGTTATAACTTTTCAAAACCATACGTTGATGAGTATATGAATGGTTTCCAACTTCATGACCTTTATCAATGATATTTTTTGTTTCTTGAATGTTTTCTTCTATAGCTTTGCCGACTAGGTAAAATGTAGCTTTAATTTCTGATTCATCTAGGATTTGGAGAATTTCTTTTGTTTTAAGTCTGGTCGGACCATCATCAAAAGTTAATGCGACTACTTTTTCAGTTGTTTCTACTCGATCTATAAGGTTACCAAAAAATTGAAATTTTTCATTCTTACTCAGCTGCCATAAAGCAATAAATATGATCAGCACTAATGCTGATAGTTTGATTATTTTACTCATGCAGACTCCATTTGCGCATAACAATTTTATAGTGTGCTCATCGCGCATATCTCTGCCAGCGCCCCACTAATATATTTATTAATTTCTTTTTAACAAATAAGTTAACTCATTGCCAGCTTAAAACTTTTAGTAAGGCTGTTCTTTTAATACAGTGCAGAAAAGAGGAAAGCGTCCTCATTTCTTGGCTTTGAAAGAAAGCACCAAAATGCCACGTGTTGCGAATCTGCTTAAATTGTTTGTTATGTTCGAAGTTTAACTGCTGTGCCAAACACTAATATTTCTGATGCACCATCAGTAACTGAGCTAGTTGTAAATCGTATTCCTACTATTGCATCGGCATTTAACTTTTTTGCATCTTCTATTAATCGTTCTACCGCTACATTTCGAGCTTCCATCAACATCTCGGTATAGCCTTTGAGTTCGCCACCCACAATCCCTTTTAAACCAGCCATGATATCTCGACCAACATGTTTAGACTGAACCATGTTGCCATTGACGATTCCCAATACAGCTTCGATTTCCTTGCCAGGAACAGTTTCCGTTGTCGTATAAATCATAATTTTTCCCTAAAACATAACAGCTCATTAAACACCACTTTGGGAGTTATAACCCTCAAAACAGCGTATATTATATACGCTCAATAATTCCACTAAACAACTCTAATGTAAACAAGTAATTACGTAACTTATTTACCACCCATTGTTAAAATACACTAAAACAACGTTTAATAATGTTCTGTACCATTAAATTAGTCGTCATTAGTTATGAGCTTAAATTACACCCATAAAAAAGCCCCGCTTGATATTACTCAAGCAGGACTCCACACTAATTTTGTATCAATAAAAGCGCCTAAACTGCAGGCGCTTTGCATTATTGAATTTTATTGGTTAACCACGCTTTTAAGCGGATTAACTGGCTGTGCGTTGTCGTCTAGAATGTTCATATCGAAGTCGAACTCATCAACACGAATCGCTTTTTCACGCTTTTTGTTGTAATCACTTAACTGAACAAATTCAGCGTCGTTAATTACTTTTGCAGCAAGTGCATTTTCAAGCGTGATTGAAAAACGCGTACCCGGCTTAAAGGTTTTAGCACGTAGCGCTTTTTTCACTTTAGCTAATAGCTCAAGTGACTCCATTTTAGCTTTGTAAGCTTGCTCATTGATGTGATGACCATCACCTTCAATTGGCTTAACTAAATGTGTGATTTGCGCTTTAAATGCCGTATCAAGCTGAGCTTGTTTTGCTAATTCACGAATTAAATCATCGCTAATTTTTGGCATTTTAGTTGAGTAGTTCATAGTAATGAAACGAATGAACTTACGAGTACCACTTGCAGGGAAGTTGTCTAAGAACTTGTGCAATGCTTCTTCTGCACTTTGTAGTGCAAAACGAGTCGCATAATGGAAGTAAGGAGCCGCTTGCTCGCGCTCACTACTTGCTACTTTTTGCTCGTAATACTTAATAGATGCCATAGCTGCATACAAGAAGCTCATTACATCGCCTAAACGTGCTGAAAGCATTTCAGCTTGCTTTAACTTACCGCCAAGTACTAGTAACGAGAAGTCAGCATATACAGCTAATTTAGCTGATAGTTTATGAACTGCTTTTTCGTAGTCACGTACTTCTGGTAGTGCCGAGTTTGCACCAGCAGTAAACGGTAATACACCTAAACGGAATGCACGTAAGCTATTTGCTGTACTGTAGCCAATTGTTTTACGTAAAATACCATTAAATTCTGCATCTGCGTTTTTGTCATCGCTGTGGATAGACTCAACCATAGATTGTAAGTATGGGTGACAACGCATAACACCTTGGCCAAATATCATCAGGTTACGAGTCAGAATGTTTGCACCTTCTACCGTAATGGCAATAGGCTGCGCTACATAACCACTCGCTAATGTATTTTGTGGACCGTTTTGAATCGCTTTACCTGCTTGAATATCCATTGCTGAGTCAAGCACATCACGACCAAGCTCTGTCATATGGTATTTAGCGATTGCAGTCACTACCGATGGTTTTAAGCCCATGCCTAAACCTTCAGTTGTCAGTACACGCATTGCTTCTTGTAGGTATGTTTTACCTGCAATGTCAGCTAGCTTTTCTTGAATACCTTCAAATTGACCAATTGATAAACCAAACTGTTCACGCACTGCTGCGTACTCAGAAGCTGATTTAAATGCAACTTGGGCAGTACTTACGCCCAGTGCTGGTAATGAAATACCACGCCCTGCGCCTAAACAGCTAACTAGCATTTGCCAACCGCGACCGATGTTTTTCTGACCACCGATAATAAAGTCCATTGGTACAAATACTTTGTTACCACGTGTAGTACCGTTGTAAAAACGGATACCCATAGGATCATGACGGTTACCAAGTTCTACACCAGGGTGCTCTTTTGGAATAAGTGCACAGGTAATACCTAGGTTTTCTTTACCACCTAGTAAACCATCAGGGTCAACCACTTTAAACGCTAAACCAAGTACAGTAGCAATAGGTGCTAGAGTAATGTAGCGTTTGTCCCACGTAATTTCTAAACCAAGTACTTCTTCGCCTTTGTACATACCTTTAGTTACGGTACCTACATCTGGAATACCGCCTGCATCAGAGCCTGCTTCTGGGCTTGTTAATGCAAAACATGGAATGTCTGTACCATTTGCAAGACGTGGTAAGTAGTGTGCCTGTTGCTCCTCTGTACCAAAGTGAAGAAGTAACTCACCCGGGCCTAACGAGTTTGGTACCATTACGGTTACCGCAACCGCTGAGCTTTTAGTAGCAATTGTACCTACAATTGTTGAGTTAGCGTATGGGCTGAACTCTAAACCGCCAAACGATTTAGGGATGATCAGCGAGAAGAAACGCTCTTTTTTCAAAAACTCTAAAATGTCGTTTGGTAAATGAATACCATTTTGAATGACTGAATCATCAATCATGCCAAGTAGTTCTTGTACTGGGCCGTCTAGAAACGCTTGCTCGTCTGCGGTTAATTTTGCCGCAGGTACATCGCGTAGCGCGCTGAAATCTGGTTTACCTCGATAGATAGACCCTTCTAGCCATACATCGCCAGCGTCTAGCGCTTCTTGCTCAGTAACTGAAATGCTTGGTAATACTTTTTTTAATTTTGTACGTAAACTCATAACGAACTCATCCGACCAGATAAATAATACCTACATTACGTCATAAAAATCGCTTTAGATCAATTACTCTATTCAATTAATTAACAGTTTTTGCAATTTATTTTCTTTACCTGAACGTAAACTGTTGAAATAAAAAGGCTTACACCTGTACGCTGAATTGTTATTTTTTTTGTTAAAA
Organism: Pseudoalteromonas sp. APC 3495; assembly: GCF_030407645.1. Taxonomy (NCBI): domain Bacteria; kingdom Pseudomonadati; phylum Pseudomonadota; class Gammaproteobacteria; order Alteromonadales; family Pseudoalteromonadaceae; genus Pseudoalteromonas; species Pseudoalteromonas sp. APC 3495. The sequence goes on from NZ_JASDDA010000006.1 coordinate 81,842, forward strand.
ATTTAATAATTCTGGTTGTTGGCGCCGCAAATACGGATTTGGTAATAAAGTAGAAACAAAAAAACGCAGCCTAAAATTAGGCTGCGTTTTTTAAAAGCGAGAGATTAAATCGAATCTAACTTATTTTAACTACCTGTTTGCCAGTAAAACCACCTGCTAACTGGTTATTTAGTGCAGCCGAAACAGCGTTTGCATTAAAATCAACAGCTAAAACTTCTGGAGGAATTATCTCGCCATTTGCTACCGTTTCAAGCAACAAATTACCCATAAAGCTCATCCGCTGCTGCGCACAGAGGCTGTTGGCCAACCACGCGCCTCCTAAGGAGACAATACTAATATTAGGCGCACGCCGATACATTAGCTGCTGTTCGAAGTTAGGGAGTGGATTTAAACAAGCAATACGACCACAAAAACGCATTAGTTCGATATTTTGAATGGTCGATTCCCCACCCATAATATCAATAACAGCGTCAAACCCTTGCGGACCTAACTCTCGACGAATTTTGTCACATAAGGCTTTATCGTTGTAATCAAAGACCACATCGGCGCCGAGTTGCTTAACTAACTTATGATTGCGCTTAGAGGCGGTGGTAAATACATCTGCACCGCGCTGCTTGGCAAACTGAATAGCAAATTGCCCTACAGCGCCAGCACCACCTTCAACAAAAAGTGTATCGCCCTCCGTTACTGATAGTTTATCTAAGCTGATCAATGCCGCCATTCCGGCGCAGGGTAAAGTTGCAGCTTTTTCACTGGCTAATTGCTTGGGAATAATAGACACCGCATAATTAGGTACTTTTGCGTATTCGCTCAGTACCCCTTGCTCACCTACGCTGGCGTGCCACATAACACGCTCCCCTACCCCCGGAAAAATACCTTTACCCGCTTTAACCACTGTTCCCACTGCATCCAAGCCTAAAACATGCGGGTATTGCCACGTACAAAAGCCAGACTTGGCAAATTGTGCATCCACCGGGTTTAAACCAACGTACTCTACTTTTACTAATAACTCATTCCCTGTGCACTGAGGCACAGGTAACTGAGTATCCGATAAGTTAATATCCTCATTGGGCTCATTTAACACAATAGAGCGCATTAATGTAGGAATAGTATTTGGGTTTGTATCTGCAGTATTAGGCATCAAAAACTCTACTTGTTAGTATTACTTAACGCGTAACTCCATCGCCCATTAAATGACTGGTAGGCATTTACTTTGGCAAGTAGCGATGAAATAGTTGAATCAACGGCATTTTCTTGTGCTATTAAAACATCCTGACGCGCATCTAACAACTCTAAGTAAGGAATTTGCCCTTCTTCGTACATTGCTTGTGCTTGTAAAAATGCATTATTAGCAAATTGATAACGCTCATTAGCAAAGCGCGATTGCTGTGCTTGATTGACCAATAATTGCAGAGAAAGTTCACTCTCGTTAATCGCTTTTAATACCACTTGTTGGTAATCGGTATACGCCGCTTGGCTTAAAAACTGCTGCGCATCGCGTTGTGCTAAAAGCGCAGGGTAACTTAATAATGACCACTGCAATTGCGGCGCTACTTGCCATTGCTGCTGGGTATCACTAAAACCGTTGCTCTCTAAACTTAACACGCCTGCAAAGCCGCTTAAGCTAATATCCGGCAATAAAGCTTTGCTGGCTGCTACACTCAGGCTATTTGCTTGGCTAAAATCAAATAAAGCACGACTTATATCAGGTCTTAATGCTATTGCATCATTAGGCTTTGCCAATGACACCGCAAATGCCTTAGTTAATATAGTACGTTCATCATTAATACTCAGTGATTGCGTAGTTTGCGCGCTTAATACGGCCAAAGTAGATAAGTCACGGTACTTGGCATATTCAATTGCCGGCACCAAGGCTTGCTGCTGTCTAAGTTGCGCCATAGTGCGGTTTAAGTCGAGCTCATTCGCCACACCTTCATCAACTTGGGCCTGTAGCACTTGAATGCTTTGTTCAAGCGCTTCTATTTGCATCTCAATAATTTGCTGCTTTTGCAGATTACCTTGATAACTCACAAAGCCTTTAACCACAGCCGACACCACTTCAATTTGCAATAACCTAACTTGCTCAGCTTGGCTCATTGCTTGTGAATTCGCGGCATCGACTAACGCAGTAATTCGACCAAATAAGTCGAGCTGCCAATCAAGTGCTATATTCGCACTTGATTGTCTGCTATTGGTATTGCCTAGCCCGCTTCGCTTTGCACCAACCGCAACACCGCCTTGCGGTAAGTATTGCGCTTGTTGCTCGCCAATACGCGCCAAAGCGCTTTTTAATACCAGCTGACTAGTTTGTAAGTCGTAATTATTAGCAAGTGCGTTGCTCACCAGTTGGTTTAGCTGCGCTGAGCCCAGCTTGTGCCACCAGTTTTGCTCATCTTCACCCATAAATTGCTCTGCAGATATTGCCTTGGCAACAAACTCATTAACCTGTTGTTGCTGAGCGGCTGTGTCAATTTTACTCGCACAACCTGATAACACAGCAACCGCTAATACAGAACTCAGCCATGGCGATAATTTAAGGGCGCTTAGGTTAAATTTAGTCATGTGAAGACTCCTCAACGCGCGGCTTTTTTACCACCAGCATATAAAACACCGGTGTAAATAATAGTCCAAACACAGTTACCCCAATCATGCCCGAGAACACCGCATTACCCATGGCATGGCGCATTTCTGCCCCAGCACCGGTTGCCAATACAAGCGGTATAACACCTGCGGTAAAGGCAATTGATGTCATTAAAATTGGGCGTAAACGTAATCGACACGCCGCTAACATCGCCTCAAGGTGCGATAATCCGGTGTCATGCTTATCTTTAGCAAATTCCACCATAAGGATGGCATTTTTAGAAGCCAATGCGACCAGTACAATCAACGCTATTTGGGTAAATATGTTGTTGTCTGAACCTACAAACCACACTCCTAATAACGCTGAGAAAATAGTCATAGGTACAATTAAAATAATGGCCAGTGGTAAACGTAAGCTTTCATACTGTGCGGCCAGTACCATAAACACCAGCAATACAACCAGAGGGAATACATACACCATGGTATTACCGGCTAATACTTGCTGGTACGTTACCTCAGTCCACTCATATTCAATACCAGTAGGCAATGTTTTTGCTAGTACAGCTTCAATCGCCAATTGCGCTTGATCAGAACTATAACCGGGCGCTGGGCTGCCATTAAGCTCTGCACTTGGGTAGCCGTTGTAATGCATTACACGATCAGGACCAATAGTAGGCGTTACCGTTAATACTGAGCCTAACGGCACCATATTACCGGCACGATTACGCACTTTTAGGTTTAGTATTTGCTCTGGGTCTACCCTAAAATCAGCATCAGCTTGGGCATTAACCTGGTAAGTACGGCCAAATAAATTAAAGTCGTTTACATACACTGAGCCTAAATAAATTTGTAACGAGTTAAACACTTCATCTAATGGAATACCTTGAATAAGCGCTTGCTCGCGGTCAATATCAATATCCATTTGTGGCACTTGAATTCTAAAGCTTGAATACAGCCCCATTAACGCCGGATCTTTTTGCGCCGCAGCAATCACTGATTGCAAACTGTTAAATAAGGCTTCAAAGCCTTTGTTAGCTCTATCTTCTATTTGCAGTTTAAAGCCGCCTGTGGTGCCAAGGCCTTGAATTGGCGGTGGTGGAAACACAGCGACAAAGGCTTCATCAATGGCCGCAAAACGTTGGTTTAGTTGCGCTGCAATAGCCGAAGCCGACATACTCGGATCAGTACGCTCTGCAAAAGGCGCCAGTGGCGTAAATACGATGCCGCTATTTGGGCTATTAGTAAAACCATTCACTGAAAGACCAGGAAACGCTACCGTGTTCGCAACCCCAGGGACCTCTAATGCAATTTGCTGCATTTGTTTTACCACCGCTTCTGTACGGTCTAAACTGGCAGCGTCAGGTAACTGCGCAATAGCGACTAAGTATTGCTTATCTTGTTGTGGAATAAACCCACCCGGTACTGCATCAAACAATTTAATCGTACCGCCAACTAAAGCAATATACGCAACCATAACCACAACACTCATACGAATAAGCTTTTGTACCAGCTTTTCATACCCTTTAGCACCACGGTCAAACACGCGGTTAAAAGGTTGAAATAACCAACGGCCAAATAATTTATTAAGCACGCGGGTAAACGCATCAGGCTCGGCATCATGTGATTTTAACAATAAAGCGGCCAGTGCTGGCGACAGCGTTAATGAGTTAAACGCCGAAATTACCGTTGAAATCGTAATGGTTAATGCAAATTGTTTATAAAACTGCCCTGAAAGCCCAGTAATAAAAGCCGTCGGAATAAATACCGCACATAATACTAATGCAATCGCAATAATAGGGCCGGTTACTTCCGTCATTGCCACGCGGGTGGCTTCAAGCGGTGATAAGCCATCTTCTATATTTCGCTCAACATTTTCTACGACCACAATTGCGTCATCAACCACAATACCGATTGCCAGTACTAAACCAAATAGCGATAAGGTATTAATAGACACTCCAAGCCACTGCATTACGGCAAACGTACCAATGAGTGAAATAGGCACCGCAATTAACGGAATAATAGACGCGCGCCAGGTTTGTAAGAACACAATAACCACAATCACCACCAGCACGATTGCTTCGAGTAAAGTGGCGATTACCGCATCAATTGAACCACGAACAAATACCGTTGGATCATAAACAATGTCGTATTCAACACCTGCAGGAAAGTCTTTTGATAAACGAGCCATGGTTTCACGCACCTGATCAGAGAGCTCAATGGCATTTGACCCTGGGCGTTGAAATATTGGCATCGCTAAAGCGGGTTGATTATCAAGCTCAGCACGCAATGCATAAGAATCTTGGCCTAAATCAACACGTGCCACGTCTGACAAACGGGTAAGCTGCCCTTGCTCCCCAACTTTAATAATGACTTGTTTAAACTCTTCAATGCTATTAAGGCGTCCTTTGACGTTTAATAGAATTTGGAACTGACTGTCATTTGAAATCGGTTGCGCACCTAAACTACCTGCTGCAACTTGCTGATTTTGCGAGCGTAGTGCATTGACCACGTCACTTGCAGTAAGCTCACGTGATGCTAGCGCATCGGGGTTAAGCCAAACTCGCATTGCATATTTACCACCACCAAATAAACGAATATCACCCACACCAGGTAAACGCGCTATTTCATCTTTAATATTTAAATCGGCATAATTTGATAAATACGCGGTGTCATGGCTGTTTTGGGGTGAATATAAATGCACCACCATGGTTAAATCGGGTGATGATTTTTCAGCAACAACCCCTAAACGTTGCACTTCTTGTGGCAAACGCGGCAGCGCACTATTTACTCGGTTTTGCACTTGCACTTGGGCACGGTCTAAATCAGTGCCTAACGCAAATGTCACAGTGAGCGTCATACGTCCGTCACTGGTTGCTTGTGAAAACATATACAGCATGTTTTCGGTGCCATTTATTTCTTGCTCAAGCGGTGTTGCCACTGTTTGTGCAATAACCGTCGGGTTCGCACCTGGATAACTGGCAGTCACAACCACTGTCGGTGGTACGACTTCTGGGTATTCACTGACAGGCAGCTGAAATAATGAAATGCTACCTGCAATTAAAATAATCAACGACAGCATGGCCGCAAAAATCGGTCGCTGTATAAAAAAGTGTGAAAATTTCATCTAATAACCTTATTGCTTAGCAACTAAATCGGCAGGGTTAGCACTTAGCGTAAATGCCACGCCTTGGGTATTAATTGCCACTTTATTTGGTGATATCGGCATACCGGGTCCTACACGAGCAGGGCCGTTTACAGCAATAATATCGCCTTGCTCAAGTCCTGATGTGATGGCTCGTAACGATCCATAGCGCTCACCTACAGTAACCAATTTATATTGCAGCACATTATTTTCGCCTACCGTTAACACAAAGCGATTTTTTAAATCTGTGCCTATGGCTCTGTCTGGAATAATGACAGTTTCACGCACTGCATTAGCAGCTAACTTAATGCGTGCAAATGAGCCCGAACGCAGCTCGTTACTGCGATCATCAAATACCGCACGAACGCGTAAAGTGCCTGTAGATGCGTTAATTTGATTATCTATAAAGTTAATATGGCCGCTATAGTTAAAATCGTCTTGCCCTACTTTTTGCATTACAACAGGCTGTTTGCTTGCAGCTGTTACTTCGTCAAATGCGCTATTCCAAGTACGTTCATCGACATCAAAGTAAGCGTACATTTTGTCATTAGAAACAATTGAAGTAAGCACGCTTTGCCCTGCAAGTACGTTGTTACCTTTGGTAATATTTGCGCGAGAAATCACGCCATCAATAGGAGAAACCACTGACGTAAACTCTAGATCGAGCTTTGCAGCTTTAAGCTGCGCTTGCAGTGCAGCAAGTTGTGCTTCACGCTGACGTAAAGTCGATGTACGCGCTTGTGCTTGCTCAGTCGAAATGGCTTTTCGCTCAGTTAAGCGTACAGCACGCGATGCTTCGCTTTTTGCTTGTTCAAGTGCTGCTTGAGCACTTTTTACCTGAGCGCTTAAACTGTCAACGGTTGCAGCGAATGAGCGATCGTCTAAACGAAATAATACATCGCCTTGTTTAACGCTATCCCCTTCTTTAAATTCAATTTGCTCAATAATGCCGGATACACGCGGCATTAATGCCACTTTCTGCGGTGACTCTAAGCGTGTTGTATAGGTATGCCAACTTTGAACTGGCTTAACCAAGACTTCGGCTACATCAATAGCTTGTTGTTGCTGTGCGGGGGCTGATTGCGCTGTACTTTCATCGGCACAACCGGCCAGTGTGATTAATGCAACAGATAGTGCTGTAGCAATTAAGTGTTTGTTCATAACGACGCTCCTTTTAATTTAGCATTGCATAATACGGAACAAACTTGATGACAAAAACAATAGATTTTTAAATTCATTAGTGCCAAAATGGCATCAATACTCACTAAGTGATGAAATAATGGATACAACCAGTCGACTATTAATGCTGCTTGAAGTGGTAGAGCAAGGCTCATTTGCAAAAGCAGCCGAAATACGAAATATTGACCGCTCAGTGATCTCTAAGCAAATTAGTCGGTTAGAGGATGAACTTGGGGTAAGACTATTAAACAGAACAACCCGCTCATTCTCTCTTACAGCAGCGGGCGCTGAAATGATAAAAAAAGCGGGTGAGCTGCGAAGCCTGCTTGGCGAAACGGTGCGCATGGCAGAAAACTACCACCAAGAGCCTCGCGGCGTATTAAAAGTGACCGCATCGACTTTAATAGGTCGACGCTACTTACAGCCAGTGATCAACGATTTCCAAAAACGCTTTCCACAAGTGGAAGTAGAACTGCGTTTAGATGACCGACTGGTTGATATTGTATCTGAAGGATTTGATTTAGCGTTTAGAGTGGGTGAACCCAAAGACTCATCATTAATTGCTCGTAAAATTGCCCGTAATCGTTTGTTACTATTAGCCGCGCCAGCGTTTATAGAAACATACGGTATGCCAACAACAATCACTGATTTGGCACAATTGCCAGCGGCCAGTTATGCCAGCAACTCACTGCGGGTAGAAGGCATAAATTACTATAACCACACTGGCGAGCACTGCGAGCAAAAAATAAAAAGTGTGTTTAGAGCAAACGATGCAGAAGTATTACTGATGAAAACTCTCTCTGGCACCACCTACTTTTTAGCGCCGGCATTTATTTTAGATAAAGAAGTGATTGATGGGCAACTAGTGCCCTTACTTACCGATGTAAAATTAATGGAACACAGTGCAATGTATGCTGTATACCCACACCGAGATTTACCGGTAAGAACACGATTGTTTTTTGATGCCGTGCGTGAATACATTGGCAAAGAAAGACCGATTTGGGAGAACAGTATTCCTAATTTTGATCAAATGTATTAAGCCGCATCTGCACAGAGGTTAATATCAGAAAAAACCGCATTGCGCCCTGCATCTTTCGCCTTATAAAGCTGCTTATCTGCTTGCGCTATTAATTCGGTCAAATTTTGTTGTTGGTACTTAACAACGCCAACACTGGCTGTTAAATTTATGGTTATACCATTGGCTTCAATATATTTATTTGCAACGGCTTGTCTAAGATTTTCAGCCATTGCCAGCGCGGATTGTGCACTATCAAAATTGCTCATTAAAGAAAATTCTTCACCCCCCACCCTAAACACATACCCTTTTGCGAAAGTAATCCTAAATAGAGTTGCCAACTCAACCAGCACTTTATCTCCTACATCATGGCCGTATTCATCATTTATTTGTTTAAAGTGGTCAAGATCAATTAAAAACAAGTACAACTGTGACTTGTCTTTTATCTCCACTTCAAAATAATGACTCATAGATAAACGGTTTCCTGCCCCCGTGAGAGGATCAAGTAAGGCCAAGTTTTTAAGTCGCTTCGAAAATTCGGCCCTATTTCCTTCAAAAACATGAGAAATGACCCATATAATAATATAAATAAACAGTAAGTTGAGCGCTAGGTTAAAAGAGGAAAAATAAGGGCTTGGTAATTTATAAAGCAACACTGATGATTGCATAACCAAAAGTGTGGCCGATAACACAATACCGTATTTTCGACCAAGAAGTAGATAATACAAAATGGGTAAAGAAAACGCCCACAAAAACAGACCATTTTTAAGTGGTGCCAAAAAGGTTCCACATAATATAACTAGCGTTACAGTCATACAAACCGTTATGGCATACCAGTTTCGTTGCTTGTTTTTAACCAATTGTATAAAAATATAAAAACAAAGTGCGGAAAAACACACCTCTAAGCCGCCTACAATATAAAAATGATTTTTTGATAGGTTAAACACAGCAAAAATAAATGACAACAAACCAAAAAATAAACACATCCATTTTAAGACATGCTTACGTAATATTTTTGTGCTATTAAGAGCGGCTATATCCATAAAAAACTTAAATCAAAACTAATCGTTTATATTACCCCTGAAATGCAATAATCACAATTTTATGCTTAACAACCCCCTTTAAAATAAGCAAAAAGGATTGGTTAAATGCAGCTATTCTGTAAGCAGCTCATTAACTGTCCCAACCAAGTCAGCAAATTCCTCATCAACATGTGCGACTTGTTTAGGGCTTAAGGTTTGATTTAATTTAACCAGCAACTGTGCGTATGCCCTTAAATTTTCCTCATTTCTCTCAATGAGTTCAGCACTCATAAACAGCTCTCGTTCTGTAATGATAGTGCGTAACTGCTGCGCAAATTGGGCATCATCAAGGGTTTGCTGATTAAACAGTGCTTCAAGTGCACCTAACCGAGTTAGTTTATAGTCATACCATAAATTGCTGGTACTGATATATTCACTGTTGGCTTGTGACACTAGCGTTCGCTGCTCTGAGGTGAGCTTACCAAGCCATTGTTCGTAGTAGTCTAGTTGCCTGTCTAAACGAGACTGCTGATGCTCCTCTTTGGTTAATGAAGCGTGCTCTTTTATTTCATTATTAATTTGCTCACGAATGTTTTCTATCATTTCACTGCGTTGTGATGGAGTTAACGTTTTTGCCAGCTCGATTAAGGGATCACTCGCGTACAAAAGTAAATTGCGCCAATGCTGCTTTACCTGCGTTATTTTTGCCATTAACTGCGCTGTATCGGCTTGTTTATCGAGCAACTGCCTTAAGTCGAGTAAATCGGCTTTATATTTTGGTAACTCAACCTCTCGATGCCAATCTCGGGTGTTATTAATAATCACTTTTAACTGCGTTGATTGGCTTTTGTTTAAGTCGACATAATCGTCTATCCAAAACGAAGACAGCCAACCAAGGTTGTTATAAGCAAAGGAAGTAGAACAACTGGCAATAAACAATAAACTGGTTATAAAAATAATTTTGCTTAGTTTTATATTTTTTAAATTATTTAACATTAACAGACCCCGTTTTATGATGCTTTGGTTGCCAAAAATCATCATAAGTAATTATGTAAGCTATTGCTCGCTTTTATTTTTTTCATTTTTCTATAGAATCGCAAGCTAACGCAATTTATATCATGACTATATGCTTAAGTTTAGAATTTTTGAGCTATAGTTAAAGCTACTTGTTAATACGTTTGTATACCTAGGTTATAAACGTTGGCGTTATTAATTTAGCTCATAATTTTTTACCTATCCCGAATAGATTCACTAGGTAAGTTTTACTTTTATGGCGCTTACATAGAACGACAACTAATTTGGAGACATGCTTATGTCACAGTCTAATTTTAAAGCACTGCTACTGGCCGGTATTATGCTCGCTACCCCTCTTGCCCATGCTGGACTAGAAGAAGGGATCAGAGCTGCTAATGCGGGTGAATTTGAAGAAGCACTTAAAGAGTTTAATTATTTAGCTGACAAAGGCTATGCACCGGGTATTTACGAATTAGGTAAGCTATACGAAGGTGGCCATGGCGTTACCCGTGATTATTACAAAGCAGCTGAGCTGTACCAACAAGCCGTTAAAAAGAACCATGTAGATTCAATGTTTGCACTTGCGGTTTTATATGACGAAGGCAATGGCGTTAAATTAGACAAACAAATGGCCATAACCTTATTCGAAAAAGCTGCAAATAAGAACCTTCCCGCAGCACAGTATAACTTAGGTGTAATGTACGCAAATGGCGATGGTGTTAGCCAAGATTATAAAGCCGCCAGAACATGGTATGAAAAAGCCGCTGCTAATAATTACACATTGGCGCAGTTTAATTTAGCACTGATGTATTTTGAAGGCTTAGGAATGCCAAAAAATCTTGAAATGTCGTATGTGTGGAATACCATTGCCGAGTATAACGGCAACATGCAAGCCAGTCACAGCCGTAAACTTGATGAACGTACTATGCTTCCTAAAGAGGTAGCTGAGGCCAAAGAAAAAGCCGATGCAATTTATACCAAAATTTTAGCGGGAACGTATGCTGGCGAAGGACGCCTGTTTTAAGTTAGCTATTAAAAAAGCTGAATGAAGTGATTCATTCAGCTTTTTTGTTTTAAACGCTACAGGCTATTTTACATAAAGCCACTTTAGCACTTTGATCAGTAATTTATTTTGTTTAAGTAATAAACCAATGCGCGGGTTAACCGAGCCAGAGACTAAGGTATTTTTTGCATGGCTAAAGGTGAGAAAACCTTCTTTGCCGTGATAATGCCCCATCCCCGAATGCCCCACGCCACCAAATGGCACATCATCGGCAGCTACTTGTATTAATGTGTCGTTTACCGCAACTGTTCCGCTAAGTGTTTGCTTAATAAGGTACTGTTGCGCCTGTTTATCTTGACCTAAAATGTAAAGGGCTAATGGGTGGTCGCGTAATCGAATATAATTAAGCACGTCCTCTAATTTGTCGTAACTCATAATGGGTAAAATGGGACCAAATAGCTCTTCTTGCATTAATGTCATCTCATCTGTTACGTGCGTAACAATATGCAGACCCATACGATGCTTTTCGCCATCTTGCTGGTTTTGTTCAAGCGGTTTAGTAATTTTAGCGCCTTGCTCTTGTGCTTGCTCTAAATAACCTAGCAAACGTTGATAATGTGCAGGGCTAATAATCGAGGTCAGGTTTTTGCCTTCTACGCCTTGCTTAAAGTGTTTTTTATAATGGGTACAAAGCGCTTTAATGAATTGATGCTCCAATGCTTTAGGAACAAACACGTAGTCAGGCGCTACACATATTTGCCCTGCATTGGCCATTTTTCCAAATAATAAAGCACGCGCGGCTTTATTTACATCGGCTTTTTCTAACACAATAACGGGCGATTTCCCGCCGAGCTCTAATGTTACCGGCGTTAAATTTTTACTGGCCGCGGCCATAACTAACTTGCCAACGGCAGTCGAGCCTGTAAACAGCAAATGCGCAAATGGCAATGATGAAAACTCACTTGCCACGTCGCTACCACCTTGAATAATTGTGCAGTGTTGGCTTAATTCACCTGCAAATATTTTTTCAATAACGGCATTGGTGTTAGGCGTAAATTCACTGAGCTTTAACATCATCCTGTTACCCGCTGCAATCGCGGTGATGACCGGCACCAATGCCAATTGAATAGGATAGTTCCACGGTGCAATCACACCCACCACGCCAATAGGCTGATAGGTTACACTTACTTTTGAGGGCCATAAGCTTAACCCCGCGCTGCGCTGACTAGGCTTAGACCAGCGAGGTAGCTTTTTAATAATATGCGCAAGTCCCTGCATGGTGGGCAAAATATCCCCCACTAAGGTATCGAACGCCGTTCGGTATCCAAAATCTTTAGATACTGCAGCAATCAAGTCTTGCTCTAACGTTACAATGTTAGCGCGTAATTTTTTGAGTAAAGCAAGACGTTGCTCAATGGGTAAATAAGGGGTGTCTTCAAAAGCATGCTTTAGTTCATTAAATTGCGAACGCAAAGACCCTGTAGATAATGTGTAAGTGTTCAAAATAGGCTACCCGATTTATAACGTTTTCAAGACTATAACCTTGTTCTGTTACTCGAGCAATAAAGAGTGATTTTGCAACACGAGGTAAAGGATTGCAAAAACACTCAACAGGTTGGTTGGAACGCATACCGATGCACTGCTTTTGTGTGCATCGGTTATCTGTTTTGTTAGTTGATTAAAGTGGGTTATTAAAAACCAAAAACTTGGGCTGCTATGGTCATTGTTACTAAGGTAATTAAAACAATAGCGACAATATTTAACACAAAGCCAGCACGGATCATGTCTTTCATTTTAATTTCACCCGAGCCAAACACAATCGCATTGGGTGGTGTGGCTACTGGCATCATAAACGCACAACTACACGCAATCGCAGCTGGAATAACCCACACTAACGGACTGCCTGTTACTGACTCAGCAACGGGGCCTAGCAGTGGTAAAAAGCCTGCTGCTGTTGCCGTATTACTGGTTATTTCGGTTAAGAACGTAATCAGCGCAACCACAACAAGAATGCTCATTACTAATGGAATAGTACTCGCCCCTTCAATCATATTGGCAATGTAGTCAGCTAATCCTGATGACTTTATTTGCGAGGCAAGTGTTAATCCGCCACCAAATAAAAGCAACACACCCCACGGCACTTTAGCGGCACTTTCCCAATCTAAAATACGCGCATCGCTGCCTTTATTTGCCGGTAGTACAAACAGTAATAATGCAGCGGCAATAGCAATACCGGTATCTGAAATTTTAAGCCCGGTAACATCGCCTAATAAAGGTCTAAATATCCAACAAATAGCGGCAAGCACAAATACAAACAACACGCCCTTTTCAGCACGTTGCATTAGACCTAAGTCTTTTAGCTGTGAAGAGAATACCGCTTTAGTATCAATTCGCTTGTTTGCTTGTACATTCGCATCAACTTTGTAGGTAAATTTAGTTAGCCAAATCCAGCTGATGATTAACATGCCAAGTGCTAATGGCACACCAACTATCATCCACTGGGCAAAGCCAATTTCAATCTGGTAGCTATCTGATAGGTATGCAGCCATTAATGCATTCGGAGGAGTACCAATTAAAGTAGCAATACCACCAATACTCGCACCATAAGCAATAGATAGTAAAAGTGCTTTACCAAACCCCTCATTACTAGGATCTGAGCTTTTAACTAAATGAGTGATAGATAAGGCAATAGGCAACATCATTACTGCGGTAGCGGTATTAGACATCCACATTGATAAAAATGCAGTCACTAACATCATGGCTAAAATTTGTAAACTTGGTTTTTTACCTGCATAAAGCATAGTTCTTAATGCAATGCGCTTATGTAATCCCCAACGCTCCATTGCAATTGATATTAAAAAACCGCCTAAAAATAAAAAGATCAGCGGATGCGCATAAGGAGCTGCAACACTTTTTATAGCCGCTATATCTACTACAGGTGAAATCACTAACGGAAGTAGTGCAGTAGCAGGAATGGGCACAACTTCACTTACCCACCACGATGCCATCCAAAATGCTAAGCCTGCAGTTTTAAAGGCAGCAGCCGACATCCCTACTGGCGGCTCAACTAAGCAAGTAAGTAGCATGACACATGGGCCAAGTAACAATAACAGCCACTGCATAAACGGCTTTTTATTGGCGTTATTTTCTAAAATACGTTTTGTCATATTAACAGCCTTTAAAATTTATATTTAAGACCAAGCGCAACACTGTTATCAGCATTTTCTTCTAGGTCGAGGTCAGTGTACAAAAGGTAAGCCGTGGTTTGCTTGTCAAAGATGTAGTCTACACCAGTAGTCCATTGGGTAGCGTCTGACGCTTGGCGCAATTTTGAATCATCTTTTGCAAATTGTACTTTAGGTACCCATTTATCTAGCTTGTAGCTTGCGCTTAACACGTAACCATTACCTGATTTAGTACCATCAATTGATTCTGAATGTTGGTATAACGCACCTAATTTTAGCTTTTCAAATTTATATACACCTGCGATACGACTTGCTTTAATGTTATTAAGTGAGTCAACATGGCTAATTGAAATAGAGTATGGTGTTTTATTTAAACTACGGTCACCATAAATCAGGGTTGCCGCAAATCCTGCTTCGTTATCTTTGTTGTCATCTTTTGGCGCATAGGTAAATGAAAACTGTGCATTGTGCCAGTATTTAGAGGTATAAGTAATGGTGTCGCCTAAGCGATCTTGTCCTGCAATAACTTGTGAAATATCTGCTTGGGTTTCGTTAAAGTTATCAAGCTTGCCTTCTGAATATTTAAAACGCGTGTCGTTTCGCCCTACGACCACTTCACCAAACGCACCTTTTAGGCCAAGGTAAGTATTACGTGCTGCAAAAGGCTCATTGGTATCGTCGTGTTCAAAACCTTTTACTTGAACCTCGTATTTAAATACGGCAGTAAAATACTCATTTAATTTATGGTCCCCTTTAATACCAATACGCGAAAAAGGGGCATCTATTTGTGTGCCTTCATCTGCGTAACGCATAATGCCAGTATCGGTGTTGGCAATTTGTACTTCGACTTTACCATACACAGTGTAATCTGCAGCAAACGCTGTTACAGGTAGTGTGGCAGCACTGCATAACGCAGCAAGTACTGAACCTTGGAATAGATTATTTTTCATTATGTATCCTAATTATGTGATGTTACTTGTTGTCTACAACTGTAGAGCAAGAACATGACCAACTAGATAATAACAATAAATTTCAGTGACTTAAAAAATAAAACCATGATAAAAAGCTTTAAAATGTGCGGATTTCCACACACTTTAAATACCTACTATCACCATTTCCACCCACTAATCGGTAAACATATCTCGATTAAGGTTATATTTACTCATTTTATCGTAGAGGGTTTTGCGCGCGATTTGCAACGTTGCCATGGTGTCTTTAATACTGCCATGATTAAGCTCTAAGGCTTCTTCAATTAAAGACTGTTCATAAAAGCTGACCTTTTCTGCAAGGCTTAAGTCCAATGATAACGACGAGCCACTACTGCTTGAGTCACTCTGTGCAAAAGCCAGATCGGGGCCAAGTAGTACCGCTCGTTCAGCCTGGTTTCTTAATTCACGAACATTACCTGGCCAATCATGGGCAAGTAGGCGCTGTTGTAACTCAATATTAAGCGCACCTAAAGGTTTATGAAAACGAGTGGCCGCAATAGAGCTAAAGTGCTTAAACAACAAAGGAATATCGGCTTTTCTATCTCTTAACGCGGGAATGCTGACTTTAACTAAACTCAATCGATAGTATAAATCGGCTCTAAACTCACCTTTTTCTACCAACGAAAGTAAATCGACCTTAGTGGCCGCAACAATACGAATATCAAGGTCAATGGCTTTATTTGCACCAACGGGAGTAACTTTTCGCTCTTCAAGCACCCGTAGTAATTTAACTTGTAGTGACAAGGGAGTGCTTTCAATTTCATCTAAAAAAACCGTGCCCCCTTGTGCAAACTCAAACTTGCCTTTGCGATCTTGTGTTGCGCCGGTATATGCACCACTAACAGCACCAAACAATTCACTTTCTATTAGTTGCTCAGGCACCGCGCCACAGTTAATAGCCACAAACTGACAGCTTGAACGGTTACTATGATCATGTAAGTAACGGGCAACCAATTCTTTACCTGTTCCAGTTTCACCTTCAATTAATACATCTGCGGGTGTATCAATCACTGTGTTGAGTAAGTTCATCATGTGCTGCATTTTAAGGGTCTCGCCTAAAATGCGCACACCGGGCGCGGAGGTCTTTTCAACCGCACGCTTCAGAGCTCTGTTTTCCATAACTAAAGCACGTTTGTCTGAGGCCCTAGCAATGCAATCTAATAAATTTTCGTTCAGGGGTTTTTCAAATAGATCATAAGCACCTAACTGCATTGCTCTAACCGCTACAGAAACATCGGCATAACCTGTTAAAAATATTACCGGAAGTTCACTGTCGAATGCTTTTACCTGCTCAATAAAAGTTAAACCATCCATAGTTGGCATATTTATATCACTGAGGACAACGCCATAAAAATTGCGACTTAAACGGCTTAAAGCAATACTCGCATCACTAAAGCACTGCACCTCATACCCTTCGAGGGTTAAAAGCTGATTTAACGAATCACGGATCATCGCCTCATCATCAATAACAACCACTTGCTTACAAACAACGGCTTCAATCATTTTTTGGGGCCTCTATGCTTGATAAACTAATAATAAACTGTGCACCGCCTTGAGGACGATTGTGCGCCGTTAAGTAACCATTAAATGAATCAATAATTTGCTTTGATATTGATAAGCCCAGCCCTAAACCATTACTTGACTTGGTACTGTAAAAGGGTTCAAAAATAGATCCCAGCACATGGTGTTCAATACCTGGACCACTATCTAAAATAGAAAGCTTAACGCGCTCTTCAAAGCATTCAACATCGAAACTAAGCTCTCGTTTAGGCTCACCTTTCATTGCTTGTGACGCATTGGTGATCACATTAACCAGTACTTGTTCAAATTTTAATGCATCAACCCACACGGTGATCTCTTGCGAAAACTGCGGAGCACTGACGTTAACATCGTCTTGTTTAAGTTGCGGGTGGGTGATCATCAACGCATTGTTTAATAACGCCGACAGTGGATGTGGTCGCAATTGCATTGTCGCCGGCTTACTAAAGTGTTTAAGCTGCGCCACTATTTTATGCACCCGCTCTACTAAATTCTCAATAATAATTAAATTTTCACTTAATGCATTGAGTTTCCCCTTTTTGAGGAAAATTTTAGCGCTTGCCAAATAAGTGTTCATGGCGCTCAGTGGCTGGTTAATTTCATGATTAATACCCGCACTTAGTTGCCCTATTGTGGCTAATTTTGCCGACTGTACTAGTGCTGTTTGCGCTTTTTCAAGCGCTTGGGTGCGCTCTAATACTTCAAGTTCTAAACTGTGACGCGAGTACAGTAATTTTTTATATCCGGCAAAGCGTGCCAATAAGCTATATCCGACAAAAATAAATACCCAATAAAACAACACAAGCCATAACAATCTGGGCACCTGTAATGCATTTATGCTTGAAATATCAACCAATACCGTCATCGTTGCATTTAGGTGTGTCAGTGGTCTTGAAGCGGCAACATATTGATCTTTAGCAATTTTAAATTGCTCAATGCCCTGACTTTTGTAGCGCTGCTGCTTTATTTGTAACGGTTGATGATCTAAGTAAGCACGGCGCTGTTTAATATCGCGACGTGTAGTAATATCAAGCTCTGTAAACGTGTTTAAACGCCATGCTGGCTCATCTGACATAGCAATAATTTTATCCGCAAGCTGCAAATAAAAATGACTGCCTTTTGAAGTATTTAATAACGAACGATCGTTTTCAAATTTAGCGACATTAATTTTTAGTGCCACAACGCCAATGGCTTTGCCATCTTGGTAAATAGCCTGCGAGAAGTATATTCCGCGTTCTTTCGAGCGTTGTCCAAGAGCAAAGTAGGCGACCTTTTCTCCGGCAAAAGCTTGTTTAAAGTAAGGCCGAAATGCAAAGTTGCTCCCTAAAAACGTATAGTCGGTTTGCCAGTTGCTACTGGCAATAACGTCGCCATGAGTATCTAGTATGTATACATCTGAGGCACCGCTGGCTTGTTGAATATCAGCCAAGTAATTATTAATTGCATTAAAGTGTTGTGATTCATTATTAGTAAAACGAATCAATAAATTATTTTCAGTTAGCAGCTGAGGGATAGCCGCAAATCGAGCGAGTTCGTTATCGATATAATTATTTAATTGAATGACCTGTTGGTCAGCTTGAATTTTAGCTTGGCCTAAATCATAAGCACGACCAAACGAAAAGGTGACCACTAATAACAGCACTAACAGAATACAAGCAAAAATAATTTTTTTAGGGATGGAGAACATAAACGCCTATGACACCAAGGTGCCAATAATAAGTAATAGCCACTATTGTATCGATTTATAGGTCTTTGCAGAAGAAACTTTTTGTTAACAAGTGTATTAAAACTAAAAAACCGTGAAACTAAAAATATTTCACGGTTTAATTCCCTGCAAGGGGATGCTGTTTTAGCTTAATCTACGCTTTTGCAAGCGCTGGCTTGTCTTTGAAGTACTTATACAAACCAATTAATGAGGCTGCGATCCAGAATATTTCAATTACAAAACTCGCTAAGTTAAAGTTATAGCAAAGACTAATAAGTAACAAAATAGCGCCACTTAAATTCATTAAATTATACGTCAAACTTTTTGGCGATACTTTATTTAGTTGCAGTAAAAAAAACGAACCAACCACTAAAAAAGTGCCACTCATACCAACAATATCAAATAAAAGTGCGATCACACGTCTATCCTTTTCCAATTTAAAACCCAACTGACTGGCCCAATCCATGGGGAGGGTTTTTTTCAATCATTGAAACAGCAAAACCAGCGAAGTTTACCAGTGAAATAAAAGCAAACAAGGGCTTATGTCCGCCCCTCACTACTTTAGACTATAAACAAAACGTTTATTTAAACGTGACTTTGCCACCAATCATTTTATAGGCTGGGGTCCCTCTTATAATTGTAGGGCGGGCAAAAGGTCGTTCACAGCCTGGGCATACACATTCAGTATGGGTGTGATCTTGGGTTATTCTTTCTATAAAACATTTTACTAAAGCACCTTTGCCACCTTTACGGTATTTGAATAACGGTGCCTTACACGCAGAACAAAATATATCGACCGTTTTTGTAGGCCCTTTTTTATTGGGCTTAGCCATACTTCCTCAATAATTACTTTACGATTAGTTAATAGCATAATGCTATCACATCAGCGGTAGAAAATAATGAATGGCTGTTGCGCTAATATATTTTTTAAACAGTCGGTAGATAACTCTACTTTATAAACGATTCGCTTTAGGCTTTTATCGATAAACGGGTTAATTGAGCTGATAACACATTCATATTAAAAGGCTTTACGATAAACCCTGACACTTTAGCATTAATCGCTTTTTTGACAGTCGAAGAACTATCTTCACAGGTCACCATAAGTACAGGAAGGTTTTTCAGCTCGGCATCTTTTCTAATATTATCAAGTAAAGTAATGCCATCCATTTTAGGCATATGAAGATCTGTTATAACCAAATCAAACATTTGATTTTGCAGTATGTTTAATGCTTGAAGCCCATCTGTGGCTTCAACAATATCTTTATAATTTAACTGCCTTAACATATTAATTAATACATGACGCATTAACGGCATATCATCAACAACAAGTATTTTCATGCGTATGTTTTACCAAAATAGCTGCGAGCAAATTTTCATTAAAACAAAGTAAAGGCGACACGCCAATCTAAAAGGTATTAACAAAAACGTGTTATGTGTAGTAACAACATTAGTTAACAATACCTATTGCCGCAAGTAATCAGATGGATACTTATATCCCCTTATTTTAGCTAAACAAAAGTTTAAAAAACTGCAAACGAAGCTTGAGTTATATGTGCTAAGCTTTTTGCACTTAGTGTTACTTCTAACCCTCGTTTTCCGGCACTAACATATATCATTTCAAAATCTAACGCACTGGAGTGTATGTAAGTTTTTAGTCGTTTTTTTTGGCCAAGGGGGCTTACTCCTCCCAAAATATAACCGGTACTCGCCTGCACTTTTTGTGGGTCTGCCATCATCACTTTTTTTACTGCACAAAGCTTCGCAAGCTGTTTAAAATTAACCTGCTGAGTGACGGGAGTCACCGCTACAATAAGCTGTTGCTCTGAGGTTTCAAGCACTAGGGTTTTAAATACTTGGGCGCTGTTAAGATTAAGCTTTTCAACCGCTTCGAGGCCGTAATTAGTATTGTTTATATCGTGCTCGTAACTGAGTATGTCAAACTTAATATTGCTTTTTTTTAGCTGCTCTATAGCGGGGGTCATCTGATAAAGTCCAAAATAAATTTCCCTAATAATTTAGCACATTAAACATAAAAAAACGGCGCTAAAAAAGCGCCGTTTTTACTAGGGTCTATTGATCCGACTAATTACTTAGTTAAGTCATCAAAAAACTTTTTAACCCCATCAAAAAAGCCTTGCTCTTTAGGACGGTTTTTTGAGCTGTCTTTGCCCATACTTTCATCTAATTCTTTAAGTAAGTCACGTTGACGCTCGTTTAAATTAACAGGCGTTTCAATCACAACCTTACAAATTAAATCACCTTGAGCACCACTGCGTACTGACTTAACACCTTTGCCACGCATACGGAACATTTTGCCCGTTTGTGTTTCTGACGGTATTTTAAGCTTTGCACGCCCATCAAGCGTTGGCACTTCAATTTCACCGCCAAGGCCTGCGGTGGTAAAGCTTATTGGTACTTCACAATATAAATTATTAGCTTCACGAACAAATATTTTGTGTTCACGAACAGATACTTGCACATACAAGTCACCTGCTGGTGCACCATGCATGCCTGCTTCGCCTTCACCTGATAAGCGAATACGATCGCCAGTATCTACGCCTGCCGGGATTTTAACCGATAGCGTTTTAGTTTTTTCTACACGGCCTTGCCCATGACATTTATTACAAGGATCTGAAATGATCTGACCTTGTCCATGACACGTTGGACATGTTTGCTGTACGGCAAAAAAACCTTGGCGCATTTGTACTTGGCCTGCACCATGACAGGTTGTACATGTCTTTGGCTTTGAACCCGCTTTAGCACCACTGCCATCACATGGTTCACAACTAACCCAAGTAGGTACTTTAATCTCAACGTCTTTACCACGAACCGCTTCTTCTAAGCTTAAGTCCATGTTGTAACGTAAATCTGAGCCACGTTGCTGGCGTGATTGACGTCGACCACCGCCGCCACCAAAAATATCACCAAATACGTCTCCAAAAATATCACCAAAATCACCTTGGCCGCCGCCAAAGCCACCGTGACCACCGCCACCACCTTGTTCGAAGGCTGCATGGCCGTATTGGTCATACATTTGACGCTTTTGCGCATCAGTCAGTATTTCGTAAGCTTCTTTAACTTCCTTGAATTTAGTTTCAAGGTCTTTATCACCGGCGGTACGATCGGGGTGATATTTCATCGCTAAGCGTTTATACGCTTTTTTTATGTCTCGCTCACTCGCATCTTTGCTTACGCCGAGGACTTCGTAATAATCGCGTTTTGACATATCTATCACACTACTCTTTTCTATTTACAGCGTTAGCTGCTGGACAAACCGATAAATCATATCGATTTATCATTGAATTTTTAAAGCGTTTTATTCACTTCTCTTTACATGCAAAAGGCGCGTTAAGCTTTAGCCTACGCGCCTCATGTGTTCATCCTAACTCAAACACTTGATTTGGTCATGTGTTTTAAATTAGCGAGAAGCGTTAGCAACAATTACTTGTCGTCTTTAACTTCTTCGAACTCTGCATCAACAACATCGTCATCTTGTTTAGCTGACTGTTGTTGTTCACCAGCGTCACCACCAGCTTGTTGTGCTTTAGCTTGAGCGATTTCCATTAGCTTTTGAGACTTTTCAGCAAGCGCTTGCGTTTTCGCTTCAATCTCTGCTTTGTCGTCACTCTTAATTGCTGCTTCTAGGTCAACAACAGCCGCTTCAATCGCGTCTTTGTCTTCGCTTGGCAGAGCATCACCCGCTTCTTCAATTTGCTTACGTGTACCGTGAACAAGTGCATCAGCTTGGTTACGTGCAGCTACTAACTCTTCAAACTTTTTATCGTCTTCAGCGTGCGCTTCTGCATCACGAACCATTTTTTCAACTTCTTCATCGCTTAAGCCAGAAGATGCTTGAATAGTGATTTTTTGCTCTTTACCTGTATCTTTATCTTTTGCAGATACATGTAAGATACCATCGGCATCAACATCGAATGTTACTTCGATTTGTGGCGTACCACGTTGTGCTGGGCGAATGCCTTCTAGGTTAAATTGACCTAGCGATTTGTTATCACTTGAACGTTTACGCTCACCTTGTAACACATGAATGGTTACTGCAGATTGATTATCTTCTGCTGTTGAGAATGTTTGCGATTTCTTAGTAGGAATCGTGGTGTTTTTCTCAATCAGTGCTGTCATTACTGACCCCATCGTCTCAATACCTAGAGATAATGGTGATACGTCTAGTAATAGTACGTCTTTCACGTCACCTGCAAGTACACCACCTTGAATCGCAGCACCCACAGCTACCGCTTCATCAGGGTTAACGTCTTTACGTGGTTCTTTACCAAAGAATTCAGCAACTGTTCTTTGAACAAGTGGCATACGCGTTTGACCACCCACTAGAATGATATCGTTGATATCGTTCACAGACAGGTCAGCATCAGCTAGTGCGCGTTTAAGCGGTTCAATCGACTTAGTCACTAAGTCTTCAACCAGTGACTCAAGCTTAGCACGTGTTAATTTCACGTTCATGTGCTTAGGACCTGATGCATCAGCGGTTACGTACGGAAGGTTAACTTCTGTAGATTGTGCTGATGAAAGCTCAATTTTTGCTTTCTCTGCTGCTTCTTTAACACGTTGCATAGCAAGCGGATCATTTTGTAAATCGATACCTTGATCTTTCTTGAATTCAGCAACTAAGTAGTTGATTACACGGTTATCAAAATCTTCACCACCTAAGTGAGTGTCACCATTTGTCGCAAGTACTTCAAATGTGTGCTCGCCTTCAACTTCATCAATTTCAATGATTGATAAATCGAAAGTACCACCACCTAAGTCGTATACCGCTACTACGTTTTCGCCACGGTTTTTATCCATACCGTATGCAAGGGCTGCAGCTGTTGGCTCATTGATAATACGTTTTACTTCAAGACCCGCAATACGGCCCGCATCTTTTGTAGCTTGACGTTGTGAATCGTTAAAGTATGCCGGTACTGTGATTACCGCTTCAGTTACTTCTTCACCTAAGAAGTCTTCAGCCGTCTTCTTCATTTTTTTCAGTACTTCAGCAGAAATTTGTGGTGCAGCGCGTTTTTCACCGCCTGCTTCTACCCATGCATCGCCATTATCTGCTTTGATAATTTTGAAAGGCATGATGCCGATATCACGTTGTACTTCTTCGTCTTCAAAGCGACGACCAATTAAACGTTTGATTGCAAATAACGTGTTTGTTGGGTTAGTTACCGCTTGACGTTTTGCAGGTTGACCTACTAACGTTTCACCGTCTTGCGTGTAAGCAATAATAGACGGGGTTGTGCGATCGCCTTCCGCATTTTCAATAACACGTGCTTTGTCACCATCAAGTACTGCAACACAAGAGTTAGTAGTACCTAAATCGATTCCAATAATTCTACCCATGAATCTTCTCCAACTTCTAAATTCGTTAATACATTCGATGACTAGTTAATAGGGATGCCACAAACTTAATTCAACTGTAAAAATGAAAAAAAACGCATTTTTTTTAATTTATTTACTAAATAACCCTAAAAAGAGTAGGGATTGCTCATTTTTTGTAATTTGGGAGCTTATTTATTGTCTGGTCTGATGAGTTTGGGTGTGATATAAATTTAGCAAATAACAGCAAAAGGACATTATTTGTGCACTTTGAACAATTATTAAAACAAGCAGCCCAAGCGAGTCAGGAAACTGACCCGTTAACCAATACCATGCAGTTTCCTGCTAACTGGTGCCAAGGTCGTACTGCTTTTGGTGGCCTCTCTGCTGCGCTACTTTATCAAGCAATGCGCAATAAAGTTGATTCATCAAGAAGACTGCTTTCTTTAAGTACAAACTTTGTAGGGCCATTATTGGCTGAAAAACCGTTTTCTTTATCGGTAGAAATATTACGTGAAGGTAAAAGCAGTACCCAAGTGCTCGCCAAAGCGATTCAAGATGATGCGGTGTGTGTCATCGTGCAGGCCTGTTTTGCAAAAAATCGTAACTCATCAATTAATGTGCCGGTATCAAAGTCGTTAACCTTACACCCTGTAAACGAAGGCCATTGTTTAGGCTTTGTACCTGGGAAAATGCCAGAATTTTTTCAGCATGTTGATTTATGCCCGCAACAAGGCGCCATGCCGTTTAGTAGTGCGCAAACCTCTCACCTTGGTGGTTGGATGCGATTTAAACACACGCCTGAAGAAATTACAGAAGCTCATGTTATTGCTCTTACTGACGCATGGCCGCCAACATTACTACAAATGTTTAAGCAACCTGCACCGGCTAGTAGCATGTCGTGGTATTTAGAATTTGTACAAGCGCCTAATTTAGTGCCAGGTGAATGGTTGGGTTTTGAAGCAATCACTCATCATTCAAAAGATGGCTATGGCTTAGAAGATGGCTGTATTTGGTCGCAATCCGGTGAGCTTATTGCGCTCACCCGTCAAACTGTTGCTTTATTTGATTAATTAAAAACGAGTGAAGTCGCGCTGGGTATATTGCTTATCTAAGTTAAGCATTATGGTGCGATATTCACCGCTTTGAATTATATTTGCTAAGCCTTTGTCAAACTGCTGTCTCAGCAAATCATTGTTAAAATACGCAGGCCTTGCCGCAGGTGGAAAAATAGCATGAATAACAAAATCTTTAGTGGTATTGGTTTTTTGATATTCCTTTAAGTAGTGAAGAAATATACGTCTATCGAGAATAATCGTATCAACCCACCCTGCCATTAAATGATGTATCTGCGCTTGTTGATTGAATACTTCTTCATAGCCTCTCAAGTTTTCCAAGTTATGACCAAATTCTTTGGGTAAATAAGCAGGCGCATTTTGAAATGCTAAAACACTTTTAGTCGCCAGATCGTAAATACTATTAATAGTGAAGTTACTCTTTTTAAGACTCACCACCACATTCTCATAACTAACAACCGATTGGCTTCGATATATGCCAGCAATTAAAATACCCGAGTAATTTAAAGCAATATCTACATGGCCTTGGTTCAATAAAGCATCTGCACGCTGATTTGACATGTAATGTACATCAACCTCATTTATGTCTTGATTGTTAAGTGCTGCCTTTACAATCTCGAGCTGAATACCTGAATCATTTTCACTTATTACATAAGGCGCAACAGTAGGGTTAGCCGCAATAATGACTCGTTGCTGCTTATTATCATTAACAAATGCAAAACTATCACCACATAAACACACTAAGGCCAATAAAAATACAACTTTCACTCTTTCACCTAATCCGTTTTTATTTTCAGTTATTGGGTTTACTTTTCTTTAGTAATTTAGCCGCAGCGTTTGTATTTAACTATTATTTATAGCAATATTTAAATTATTGAATTAATTATAAGCTAACATTTTGCAAACTGCCTGCCCAAGCTGTGATCTTATCATTGATATTCCCGAGATTAATGCCAAACAAGTGGCATTGTGCCCACGCTGTAGCCATAAAGTCCGCGGTATTAATATAAACCATGACACTGAAATAGTCGCACTGAGTTTAAGCGCATTATTAATGTTGCTCAGCAGTATGTTTTATCCATTTATCTCTTTTAGTAGTAATGGTATTACCCAAACTATTACCCTGCCCGACGCAGCACGGATTTTATTTAACTATGATAGTGACCTACTCGGCCTATTTATTGATATCAGCATTATTATTTTACCTATGAGTTTGCTGATTATTTTGATCCCTTTGCATTTAGGCGCACTCAAAGCACTGCCGCAAGCAGTTGCAAGAAGACTATTAAAATTCACTTTAACGCTAGAGCCTTGGATCATGTCAGAAATATTTCTGATTGGTGTTTTAGTTAGCATGGTAAAAATAATGTCATTGGCTGAGGTTAGCTTTGGTATCAGTTTTTTTGCTTATGTGGGATTTGTTATTTTTTATGTTAGTGCATTGACGCGTTTAAATCGTGCTAGGCTGTGGTCACAAGTAAGCCCTGCCACTACACTTCAAAATACTTCAAACGCTGAGCGGGCTATTGATGAGAATATAAAAGCCTGCCATGTTTGCCATCAACTAAGCGTTGAATCAATCTGCCCTCGTTGCCACAGTAAAACGTATTTAAGAAACCCCTACAGCGTACAAAAAGCGGCTGCATGGTTAGTTACTTCTCTGATTTGTTATATTCCTGCGAATTTGCTCCCCATTATGTACACTATTAGCCTAGGGGATGAAACACCTGCAACCCTTATTTCGGGTGTTATTACGTTATGGAATAGTGGATCGTATCCTATTGCAATTATTATATTTTTTGCCAGTGTGGTGGTACCGTTAGCCAAAGCGCTTATTTTGAGCTTTTTGTGTTTTATGGTTACAAAACCCGCTAACCTGCATACAAAAGGTTACACAAAAGTGTATCAACTTACTGAATTTATAGGTAAATGGTCTATGATTGATGTGTTTGTTGTGGCTATATTAGTTGCACTGGTGCAGCTAGGAAATTTAATGTCGGTTACACCCGGTTTGGGCATCGTCTTTTTTACCGTTATGGTATTATGCCAAATGATGGCGGCACACGCATTTGACCCTCGCCTACTGTGGGACTCACCAAAAATAATAACGCAGAGAATAAAGCATGACTAAAACAGCTAACGTAGCACAAAAATCAAGTATTTCTGCAATTTGGATCATTCCTGTGGTTGCCTTATTTGTTGGTGTTTGGATGCTTTATCAGTATCAATTAAATAAAGGGCAAACAATCTACATCACTATGCCCCAAGCAGAGGGGATTATTGCTGGTAAAACAGAAATAAAAGTGCGAAGTGTTAAAATAGGTCAAATTGATCACGTCCGCCTTTCTGACAGCCAAGACAGTGTAATTGCCCGAGCACAAATAGATAAAAACTATGATAATTTACTCACCGAAGATGCCAGTATTTGGGTAGTAAAGCCACGCATTGATGAAACTGGGATCAGTGGTATGAGTACCCTACTTTCAGGGGTTTATTTAGAGTTTTCACCGGGAGAAAGTAACCGACTTAAAAAGCGCTTTACCCTGCAAGAAGAGCCCGCATTAATTGGTAAACATGTTCAAGGTGGACGCTTTAAGTTACTCAGTTACAATGCTGAGGTACTTGATGTGAGTACTGGTATATTTTTTAAAAACTACAAAATAGGCCAAATAGAAACCGCCACCTTTGATTGGAAAAACCAAGCAATGCAATACGGTATTTTTATTAAAGCCCCCTATGAGAACCTGATCACTTTAAACTCTATTTTTTGGGTTAACTCAGGTATTGAGATAGATCTTTCTGCTGATGGCATAAATATTAATACCGGTTCACTAAGCAAATTATTAAAAGGCGGTATTTCTGTTGGCTTACCTGATCAGCAAGCCCCTGGCGATTTAGCACAAGATGGTCATAGCTTTTCTTTGAGTCAAAGTTATAAGCAAGCTTTAGAAGAGCGTTTTTATGATTTTGATTATTACCTTATTGAATTCGAACAATCGATTAGAGGACTCCGTGTTGGTGCGCCAGTTGAGTATAGAGGTACTCGCGTAGGCACAGTGGTTGAAGCGCCCGCCAATGTAATTATAGATGGAAAACCGGCTCATTTTCGCGCTAAAAATACCGCAGTTCCGGTATTGATAAAAGTAGAATATGGTCGTTTATACCATATCACCTCGGTAGCAAAAGAGTATTGGGAAACAAGCGTTAACGAGTGGATTGAAAATGGCATGAGAGCGTCACTTAAACCGGGTAATTTGCTAACCGGTGCAGTTTACGTCGATTTTGACTTTTATACCGACACCCCAAAAAGCGAGCTTAAAAAACTTGCTCAATACGATGTGTTTCCTAGTGTATCGAGCGGTATAACGGTGCTTGCCGATCAAGTATCGGATGTACTTAATAAAGTGAATAATTTAAAAATTGAAGACAGTTTAGCCAAAATGCAAACTACGTTTAGCGAGTATCAAGCTCTGGCCAGTGAGATGCGCACATTATTAAATAAGCCCGATACACAAAATTTACCTGGCGACTTTAATCGTAATCTCGAAAAAATAACCAAAAGTATGGAACAATTTGAAATAACCATGCGCCAGTTTGATAAAACCATGGCAAGCTATCAAGCAGGCTCTCAAATGCACTATCAACTTGAGCAAACACTGCTACAAATTAAACGTTTAACAGAAGAGTTTCAGCCTCTTACCCGTGGCTTAAACGAGCAACCTAATATGCTCATTTTTGACAAATCACTACCTAACGATCCACAACCGAGGAAGCAATAATGAAGGCACTATTTTTACTTTTAACGGGTGTGATCTTTATCAGTGGTTGCAGCTCTGCTATTCAAACAACAATTCAGTATTACCAATTTGAGCAGCCCATTAATGACTCTTCGCGAAATGTGCAAGATACACAGGCACAACTGCGCGTGCAAACAGTCACCCTAAGAGGCGCATTGAATAATCGGGGTATTGCTATGAAAGTAGATAGTAATCAAATCCATGCTGCTAATTATCATCTATGGGGTGAGTCGCCAGATGTTATGCTCAGTGCCAGCGCGCAGCAAACATTATTTAATACCATGACAAACTGGATGGTTATTAAAGGCTTACCCGTTATTACTGACCAACAGCAACAAACATTTTACGAATTAGAATACGAACTACACCACTTTAACGGTGATCTGCAAGGTAATGCAGATATTTCAGGGCTATGGCGTTTATACTACACTCACCCAGAATCGGGTAGGCGTTTACTAAGCATCCATAATTTTTCATCTGTTATGCCAATCGATGATGATGGCTATGATTCATTGGTGGCTACTCTTGAAAAAATGTGGCAACAAATCAACATCCTTGCGGCAAAAGAAATTGAAAAAGCGCGAATTTAATTTCGCTCTGTATTAAGTAAATATACGTCTACCGCAATGTTAGTGCTTTCTATGATCACTTGACCTTGGGTTTTAAAACCGAGCTTTTGTAATACATTTTTTGATGCACGGTTATCACAGCGGGCGATCGCCGTAACCTGGTTAATCCCCAAGTTTTGTCTATGGTTTAGCAAGGTATTTGCCGCCTCAAAAATATAGCCCTTTTTTTCAAAACCGTCTTTTAGCGCAAACCCTAAATCGGGATATTGCAGAACAGCTCGCTGATAAAACCCAACAATACCAACTAGTGTTTCATCATGTAATGCGATTATATAAGGCCCAAAGCCATGCTGCTTATGGGCAGATATAAAACTGTCTTTGATGTATTTTTTAGCGTCGTCTAAAGTATAAATACCTTTATCACCAATGTATTTGGTGAAATTAGCCTGATTAACCAACTTAAATAACTCTGCCGCATCTGCTATTTGTGCGAAGCGAATGTGTAAGCGCTCTGTAGTAAAAGCAATATTCAAAATAACTCCTAATAAATTTTTAACGACCCGATATTTTTTATTGACTGAAATAAAAAAGAAGATTATTTTTGCGCCGATGTTTTTAAAGGCACAACAATAGCGGCATGCATTCCTTGCGCCGTCTGGCGCCAAAGCCAACGCGTTTCACTAAAACTATTAATTTAACATAATTTTTTAAGTGCCCTCCACGCGTGCAAAAGCAGTGACTTGGAAAATGATTTAACAACAAACTTATCATCTTCTTTGTTTTTGTATAAGCAGTTTACTTTTTAAATCTGCTTTTAATTTTGTGATCTTATAAATGCTTGAACCTTCTGCGTTAACTCTACTGCCGCCTGCGGTAGTGGTTGTATTGGCTGTTGTTTTACGCCGCCCTATTTTATCGTTACTGATTGGTGCATTAGTTGGCCTTGTTTTAGCTGACCCTAGCAAAGTTCTCTCAAATTTTGCCAGCACATCACTCAAAGTAATGACTGATGAAACCATTGGTTGGTTAATACTTGTGTGTGGCGGCTTTGGTGCGCTTATTGCCTTATTAGTGCGCACTGGAGGGGCTTCTGCGTTTGGTAGTTTGGCTTTAAAGTACACCCGAGGTAAACGATCCTCCTTATTTATGACCTTTTGTTTGGGTGTCGTGATATTTATTGACGATTATTTAAACGCGCTTACCGTGGGTGAAACCATGAAGCGGATCACCGACAAATTTAAAGTGAGTCGTGAAATGCTCGCTTACGTTGTTGATTCAACGGCAGCGCCTATTTGTGTACTCGTCCCTTTGTCAACGTGGGCTGTATTTTTTGGTGGCCTGTTAGTGGATAACGGCATTGCAGAAGAAGGCAAAGGCATTGCCGTTTATATTCAAGCCATTCCGTACATGTTTTATGCCTGGTTTGCGGTGTTGACTGTGGTGCTGGTTATTGCCGGCGTGATCCCTACTTTTGGCCCCATGAAAAAAGCCGAGCAACAGGCGCTAACTCACGCTCCTACTTTAGAGCCTGCGATTTATACTCAAGTACAAACTGCCGATGAATATGCAGTAAAAGCAGCGGAGGAACACTTTGAAGATGCGGATCCTAAAGGTAAGTTATATAACTTTTTGTTGCCGATTATTTTATTAGTCGCATTTACCGTATATTTTGAAATAGATGTGTACAAAGGTCTATTAGCGACAATGGCTGTCACTTTGCCATTTTATGCGTTACAAAAATTAATGAGCTTTAGCGAAATGATTGAGCGTATGCTGGATGGTTTTAAAAGTATGATCCCCGCAATTGGAACCGTGATTGCCGCCTTTATTTTTAAAGATGTATGCGATTTAATTGGCTTGCCACAATTTGTGATTGGCAGCTTAAGCCCGTATATGACCGCTGGCTATTTACCTGCGGTGGTATTTATTGCGATGTCGATATTAGCGTTTGCGACGGGTTCAAGTTGGGGGATTTTTGCGGTTTCAATTCCTATTGTCATGCCCCTTGCGACGGCGGTTGATGCAAATATTCCATTGGTGATTGGCGCATTACTTTCAGCGTCTTCATTTGGTAGCCAAGCCTGTTTTTACTCTGATTCAACCGTACTAGCAGCACAAGGCTCTGGCTGTAATTTGATCAGTCATGCTGTAACGCAATTACCTTATACCTTAATTGCTGCAGGCTTTGCCATAATTGGCTTTTTACTTATGGCCTAACATGGCAATGGTAGCCATTTTACTAAAACCATAATTAACGCCGTTAAAACAAAACCCAGTCAACAATGGCTGGGTTTTGTTTAGTTTTTGAGTAATTTCAACTTACTTTTGCAATTTTATATCGCTGTAGTAAGCATCTAAACTCGTCACTTTAGTTTGGTTTGGCAAATCAGCGAACTCGCTATCACTAAACTTACTGCCACGTAATTGCACATTTAAGCGGGCTGCTTGTGGATTTAACATGGTTTGCTGGTAGTAGTCTTTAATATCAGCAAGGGTGACCTTTTCTACTTCTGCAATTAGCTTTTGTTTTGAATCAAAATCAAAGTTTTCACGGTACCAATCGTTAATCAATGGACTCATTTCGTCACTTAAATTCTTTGGCTGTTCTTTTAACGAGACCAACGTTGCATTTTTAAGCTGTGCAAATGTCTCTTCACTCATGGCATTAAGCTCAGAAGCATACTCTTTTTTGAACTTATCAAAGCGTACTTGAATTTCTTTTGGCCCTTTAACCGGCGTTTGAATAAACAATCCAATACCAGAGTAATCCTCAATAGGACGCGCTAATGCCCCTACCGCATAAGCTAGTTGTTCTTCGGTACGCATTTTGTCAAACGCGATTGTTCTAAAGTGTCCTTGTAAAACCGCCGCCTGCGCTTTTTGTTTGTAACCTGGCGTTGGGTGAATGGTCATATCGACAACGGCTACATCGGCTACATCAATATCTTTGTGTAATACGCGCGCTTCACCTAGTTGTGGTAACCAAGCTTTACTGCGGGCAAACTCAGATTTTGTATGATTATTTGGTAAAATAGCCGTTAATTCAGCAGCAATGGCATCAATATCTTTTTGGTTATAGTTACCATAGCTAAATACGCGTAAGTTATTATTCGCTAAGGTGCTTTGTTTTAAGGCTTGTAAATCAGCGAGTGTCAGTGATTGAGCTGCCTTAATAAGCGCGTCAGTATCAAAACTACCGGTTCGAGTCAGTTTTGAATATTCACTAAACGCTTGTGCATACGGGAACTGTTTTTGCTGATTGAGTAAATCACGTTGATAACGGTCAATCGCTTGGTTAAATGCTTGCGCTGAAATTTTATCGTCAAATCCAGCTAACGCTTGTTTAAGTAAGGTATCTTGTTTATCGGTAAAACCACTTAATGATAAAACTAAACCATTGCTTGAGCTTAAATTAACATTCATACCGGCAATAGCCGCTTCGGTTCGTAGCTGACTTAATTGAGTGTTATATAAATCTGCCCACACAGAATAAAGGACGGTTGAGTTAATATCACGCAACCCTGTTTGTGTGTTGATATACACCTCAACTAAACCTTTGGGTTGCTCTGCAAACTGCTGGCTTGCTTGGCGCCAAATTTTTACACCGTTTTTATCATAGCTAAGTTCTGGGTGTTTTTGCTCTTTAAAAGCCTGCGTTTTAATTGCAAAACTCTCTGGCAGTAAGTTGTTAACACTTGGTAAGGCTAAATTAAATTCACTTGGTTTTTCCCAGCTGGCAATTTCTGCGTCGCTAATATCACTAATTCGGTATTTACCATCATAAAAATGTAATTGTGAATCAGTGTCTTCTTGTTGAGAAATATACCAAACACGTAAGGTGTCTGCGTTAAGTTGTTTTAGTACATTATTAACCGCATCAGCATCAAACTTAGCGTAGTAGTATGGTGCGTTTATCGCATGATTTAACGGATAATCTTGCATGCTTTGAGTCAGCGCACTGACGTAGTTAAACTCATCGCCTTTTTCTAAAAATTTAAACTGGTTATTCAAAGAGGTACGAATTTCATTAAAGTACTTACTATTAACACCTTCACGTTTAATTAAATCAATATATTGCATAATAGTCGCAACAATGGCTTCGCGGTTTTTCATGCCCTCATCAGTCAGCTCTATGTTCACATTTAAAGAGCCATAGTTACCATATTGATTTGGTGAAGCAGATGCTGATAACTGCGATACCCAGCCTTTATCACGTAATATTTGTGCTGGGCTACCTGGCATTTCATTGCTAAGTAAATAGGCAACAAAACGATTAGGTTTTACTGCAAATTCAGTTTGATTATTAGTGATTGTAAAGTCGAGCTGTAATTGTTTAACGTCTTCGTTTGGCGAGTAAAAAACACGTTTACCACCGGCATTATCAAAATCTAGCTTGGCTGATACTTTTGGCTTTTCAATATTTTTATTTTTAATATCAGCGAAGTATTTTTCTGCTTTTTTCTGCATTTCTTCAAGCGGTAAATTAGAAATTAACGCCACTTTCATAATATTTGATGAATAATATTTATTATAAAAATCAACAGTTTCTTTGTGTAATGAACTATCAGCTTTATCGCCTAACGTTTCAAGGTTACCAATTAAGAATCGATTAGCTGGGTGTTCACCCATCATTTTACGTGCAAGTTTAAATTGGCCAAAAAAGTCCATTTCACGACGCATTGACCACTCAGCATTCACTGCGTTTTTTTCTTTTTCTGTGTATTCTGGGTAAAGCTTAGGGGCTTTAAAAAAGTCTGAAAAGCGGTCTAAGCCTTCATCAAACGCATCGTTATTAATTTTAAACATGTAGTTTGTAATATCGAGCCACGTATAGGCATTATGCGCTCCGCCGTTTTTAGTCATAAAATCGGAGTACCCTTTAGTGTCAGGGTAGCGCTCAGTGCCTAAAAACAACATATGTTCTAAATAATGCGCCATACCTTGCTGGCTCATTGGGTCGTGCAGCAGGCCGACGCCGACACTCAATGAAGCAGCCGATTTTTCTGCGCTTGGATCAGAAACTAAAATCACTTCAATATCATTGGCAAGTGTTAGTGTTTTGTATTCACGATTATCGTTAGGGCTTACAACAAGCGTTGGTGATAAAAGTGATGTTTGTGATGATTGAGTAAGTGTGGCGGTATTCGAACAACCGCTTAATATTGCCAGTGCAATTGCACTTAAGCCGATGATGTGTTTCATTTTAGTTATATCCATTGCTGTTAAATATGGGCTTAGTGTTATAAAAAAGACTAAATCACTTATAAACTACCATTATCAATTAATACTATGCTACTAATTAGTACTTAATTGTGTAACACATTGTGAATAGTTAATATAAATAATAAGGTAAGTTATGGAAAAGATAATAATAGCCATGTTCGTTCAGGTAACACTTTCATTAGTTGTGATGGTAATAATGGGAAAACGACGTTTTGCGGCGGCTAAAAACAAACACATACAGTTAAGTGACTTTGCTGCTATGCGACTTGATAATGCGGGCGATCATGTCAGAGTCGCTGATCGTAATTTTAGCAATCAATTTGAAATACCTGTGCTTTTTTATGCGGGATGTTTGCTTGCTTTACAGCTTAATATGGCGAGTGTCCCTATTGCAGTCTTGGCGTGTATATTTGTAGCGACACGCATTATTCATAGCCTCATTCACCTTGGTAGTAATCATTTAAGAGCCCGTTTTAGAGTATTTTTGCTAGGCTGCTTAGCTGTGTTTGTAATGTGGGTAATGTTACTGGTGAGCGTACTTTACAACTAGGGTCTGATGACCTTTCAAGGTTAAATTTGCAGCAGTCTGTTTGGTATTTAGGCAAGGCAGAGCCTATGTGGTGTGGTTATTCCCCATAAATAGGCGATAACGCAGCATCAATGCCAAACAGGCGGTGCCCTTCGGGTTCTGCCTAGGGGCGGTTTACTCTTTGTTGCTCGGTTTTTACTTAGCCCACTAGGTTACAAACCTCGCGCCGCGATTAAACCGCCCCTAGTTTGAACAAATTGTAATCCGCAAAGATCAACAGACCCTAACTAAAAAAACGGCGGCTATGATAAGTCGCCGTTATTTTTATGGCTTATTTAGTGCGTTTTAACCTAGGTGCTACAAGCAATAGTGCGCCTAATAACCATGCCATACTGCCACTAGAGTCTGAACTTTGTGGTGGTGTCACTTCTACGTTATCAATTAATGTATTCTCTTTAGGTGTTAAATTTTGTGCTGAATTAGGATCGTCATCAAGCACAACCACCGTTTGTATTGATACTAAGTTTTGATTACTAATAACCACATTTTCATCTGAACATTGCTCTTTAGTAATACCAACCAATGGTACCTCTGCACAATGAACTAAGGCCGCTATTTTATCTAAAGTTTCTTGGCTTTGTGCTGTTATTTGTCCGAAAACGGTAAACCCACCATTTTGTAAATCTAAGTTTTGGCTGTTATCACTCATATTAAAAAACCATTGGCTAGTGGCGCTGTTTTCGTTGCCGCCCTGCTTTGCCATGGCAATTGTGCCTTTTACATTTGAGTAAACAGGTTCGTTAATAACCGCTGGCTTGGTTGTAATGGGATCCATTTTGTCAGAAAAAGTAAAACCTCCTCCTTGAATGACAAACTTATCAACAGAGCGGTGTATTACTGTTTGTTTATACGCTGCATCATTAACATAACTTAGGAAGTTTTCTACTGTTTTAGGTGTTTGTTGATCAAACAAGTTAATTTCTATCGTTCCTTGGCTCGTTTGCATTTCGACTATGGTTGCTGCGCTTGAAAAGCTCGCTGCAGTTAAAATTGACGCTAAGATAAGCTTCTTCATTATTATTCCTATTTTTTATTGTCATTAGGCGTCATAGAGTAGTGTTATTCATTTTATAAATCGATACATAAGCACTTAACGCTACAATTCATATCAAAGTAATTACACTGCAGTTACAACTGTTTACATTTTAATTTTAAACACGTGATGGAGAGTTAATTGTCTGAGTGCCTTGGTGTACATCACGGTGACTCTTTTTTAATTAACTTTAAGCCTAGCAAGGTACTTAAAAAGCCCCTTATCAATCACTCTTTTTTTGTTATTATCAGCCTACACAGTGATAGGAGTAAATATAATGGCAAACAACACGACTATTTGTGACTTTGGGCTACACCAAGGTGAACCATACACCCAGCTTCCCGTCAGCTTTTTGAAATGGATGATTGATGTAAATCATCAAAAATCTCAATACGCACATGATGAGCTCGCACGCAGAAAACGGGTTGTAGAGCAGCAACGTGAAGTCTCATTGGCTGAAAAATATGAATAAGTGCGTTTTTTTAACCTCGAACTAGTTTAAACTAGCCGCCTACTATACTGAGTTTTGTTAATCGATAGGTATTTTATGCGTACTCTTGTTTTTCTCATTTTATTTCTTGGTTTATATGGCTGTGCCAGTGACTCAGTCAATAAACCTGCAGCACACTATTTAACTGTTCTTCATACCAATGATAATCATGGTCGCTTTTGGCATAATGAAAAAGGCGAATATGGTATGGCTGCGCGTAAAACCCTAATCGACCAGCTAAGAGCCGATGCAAAAGCACAAGGGCATCAGGTGTTATTATTATCAGGTGGCGATATTAATACCGGTATTCCTGAATCAGACCTGCAATTTGCTGAGCCCGATTTCAAAGGCATGTCGAAAATTGGCTATGACGCAATGGCATTAGGTAATCATGAGTTTGATAATCCATTAAGTGTATTAAGACAGCAACAGCAATGGGCTAATTTCCCTCTTTTATCGGCTAATATCTTTGATAAACAAACTAACGAAACTATTTTTGAACGTTATAAAATATTCAACAAAGGCGGCTTAACCATTGCCGTAATTGGGTTAACAACGACAGACACCGCTAAAATTGGTAACCCGCAATACATTGGTCACTTAGATTTTAAAGATCCGGTTGAAATAACCGCCTCACTTACCCAAACATTAAAAGCAAAATACAATCCCGATATTACTATTGCGGTAACGCACATGGGGCATTATGTAGATGCCAATTATGGAATAAATGCCCCAGGTGATGTTACGCTTGCCCGCTCTTTAGATAAAAATACACTGGATATGATCATTGGTGGCCATTCCCAAGAGCCAGTGTGTATGGCTGCAGAAAATGTCACAGATGAGAATTTTAAGCCAGGTTTAGCCTGTAAACCTGATCGACAAAATGGAACCTGGATAATGCAAGCCCATGAATGGGGTAAGTATGTGGGTAAAGCGGAGTTTAAATTAGAAAACGGTCAATTATCACTGCTAAGTTATCAATTATTGCCCGTTAATTTATACGTAGATAAAAAGCAAAAAGACGGTAGCGTAAAATCCGTACTTGCTGCAAATTACATTAAACCAGATCCAGCGCTACAAACCTTTTTAGCGGCGTACCAACAAAAAGGGGCAAAACAAATTGAGGGTAAAATTGGCTTTGTGAATGACAGACTCGAGGGTGATCGTAACAAAGTACGCTTTGAGCAAACTAACCTTGCTCGCGTTATTATTCAAGCGCAAATGAATACCGTAGGTGCCGATTTTGGCATTATCAGTGGTGGCGGTGTTCGCGATAGCATCAATGCGGGTGACGTGAGTTATAAAGACATACTCAAAGTACAGCCTTTTAAAAACCGTGTCGCTTATATCGATTTCAAAGGCAATGATATTTTAACCTATTTAAATGTCGTGACGCGTTTCCCACCAGACTCTGGAGCCTACATGCAATACCACAACTTAGCCTTTGAGCTTAAAGAGGATCAAGTAACTAACGTGTTCATCGCCGGCAAGCCGCTTGATATAAACAAAACATACCGCATGAGTATTAATGAATATAATGCTTCTGGTGGCGATAGTTACCCTAAAATTACTCACATGAAAGGATTCGTAAGCACCGATGAAACGGACTCTCAGGCATTAAAACGATTTTTTGCAGAGCACAGCCCTGTTGATGCACATGAGTTTGCACCTAAATAGTAATCTGTATTGAACAGTGATGAGTGTCATTGATATATAATGACACTCATAATTCAGGTTTATGTTATCACCAAGCCAATTTAAGCGCACTTCAACCCACAAACCTCTCACACTCTATTTAAGTTGGTAGCTCTCTTAACCAGAGTTAAGATTAAGTAGCAAAGCACGATTACTTTCCTATTATTTCTATATTTCCTTGACCCACATTTGCTAACCCATAACTGTGCATTCGTGAGCGTGAGCCCTCTCCAAATGCTTTCGGTGGGTAGTATAATCCCTTTTGTTCAGGGCAATCATTTAACACATCATCCAGTGACGCACGAATTTCACTCAATGTTTTCTCTAGACTGTTATTAAAGTTTGGACGTTTTCTTACTGTATGACCAAGCTCAACTAAACGATAGAAATATTTATTGGCAAGCTCTATCAATTCCTCGGGTACATTCTTGTTATGATTAAGCTTGATCTCTGGATTGTTAGTGCAATATTCCACAAGCGCTAAATAAAAACATAACGGTTTGTTTGCCAAAGCTACTTGGTGCTCCAAAGAAACGCTACTCGATAATGTTTTACTTTTTAAATCAATAATCAGGGTTAATGGTTTTGACTCTGTAGTATTTGATTCTGCGTGAACAACCTGTTTTTCATCACTTTTTTTAATATAGGCTAATTTTATTAGGTATGTTAGTAATATGCTAAGAATAAAAAGCATCCCATAAATAGCTACCACATCACCCGTAAAATACGGCTGTCTCAAAGAGAAAACGATGAACACCACACCATTATTACTATTTAACTCTCGAATAAACTCTGTGTAAGTTTTTAAAGAAGCATCAAATTCATGCTGTGGCGTTATAGCTACAACCTCAATACCGGTACTATCAATAAAGGTGTTTAAGGTTTGAATATAATTAAGTAAAGCTGCTTTATTACCTGAGTGTTTAAGCAGCTCATTAGATAAATCTAACAAAGGTAAGTCTAAAGCGATTCGTTTTTCTATTTGTATTATTTGTAATTTATTTACTTGCTGTTGTTTTTGCATTGTCGAAATATAAAAAACAGACGAGAAAACCAAGAATAAAAAAATTGTGCATATTATCCATATTAACCTATTCATTACGATTCCCCTATAAAGGTAACGGGGTAACTGTTGCACTGCCAATATGGCTCAACATCTTGATAATATTGAAACGATTGTTCTTTAGACATACTCAATAAGTGAGACTGTACAGCACAGAGTAAATCAGTATTGTTATGCTGCATTTTTAAGTACCAACGGGTGCCTGCCACATTACTACTAATAGGCGTAATATAATTTTTTGAAAAACGCTGACTGTCACTTTCTCTCCAAAAAGAGGCAATAAGGTCTACTTCCCCGTTCGCCAATAATTCTCTCAACTCATTGTGTGAACTCGCATAGGTTATTTTTAGCTGAGCAATGTTTAGGCCTAGCTCTTTAAAGGCTTGTTTGGGTAAAATGTGTCCTGAGCGACTCGTTGGATAATCTAACAGACCGATTTTTTTATCTAAAAAATATTGTTTGCTGATCTTAGGTTTTTCTTTTGAAGAGATAAAAAATGCAGTGTAATCAGAAAAGCCAACCACAGGCTGATAGTTGTAAGTAGATTCAGCCTTAAACGCATCCATAATATTATTTTTCGCTAAAATTAAATCTGCAATACCTTTACCTACAAACTCTAAGCTATCAACGGTTCTATATCCCCAATAGCCAATGACAGAGCCATACTGCTTTGCCACAACTTTATCATCACACAAGTTTTTAGTAAGTAATTGAGCAACGTATTTTGAGGGGGTAAATACTATAAGTTGACTCTTATTAGCCGTTGCCGTTGTTTGACATGTCGTTGATGTCTCTATTATTACTGGAAACGTTATATCTTCTTCGCCCACAATAACTTGACCTGAAAACCAACTTAGCAACACAGCCAGAAACATAAATGTAACAATTGCTGTTTTATGCAACATTAACTTCTTAATATTCAAAAAACACCCGTTTAAATTAGAGTAATAGCTCATTTGAACAATTTTAATTACTTATTACAACAGGTAATTTTACCTGTCAAACCCAAGCAATTGAATAAAAACAATTTTAAACAAGAAAATATGAATTTTATTGAGTCCTTTCTATCAACTAAAAAAATGAGGACAATTGACCTTATCAGCGTTTACAAAATAAATGTCACACTAACTAGGATGCTTCAATGTACAAAAATGTAAAATATTCGCTTTCTTTAACACTTCTAATTAGTGCAATATTTGCAAGCACAGATTGTAATGCTTGGGGCCAAAACGGGCATCGTGTAGTGGGTAAAATTGCAGAGTCGCACATAAGCGAAACTACTAAGGCTGCACTTATCCCCTATCTCAACGGCGAATCTTTAGCTCAGATTTCAACATGGCCTGACGAAATGCGATCTGCACCAGGTGACTTTTGGCAAAAAAAATCATCTCGTTGGCATTACATTAATGCTGATGACAACGCGACCTTTAGTTTTGACCACGACCACACCAAACACAAAGAATCAGTAACAAACATATTAGAAGGCATTCACTACTCTATCCGCGTGTTGAAAGATGATAAATCAAGCCTTGCGGCCAAACAGTTTAGCTTGCGTTTTTTGGTGCATTTAGTGGGTGACAGCCATCAACCATTTCATGCAGGAAGAGCAGAAGATAGAGGCGGCAATCGCGTTAAGGTTTCTTTTTTTAACCAACAAACCAATCTTCATAGCTTATGGGATACCAAGTTAGTAGAAAACGAAAACTTATCTTTTACTGAATACGCTCAGTTTATAAATACCAACAACAGCGAGCTAATTAGTGAATATTTACAAAGTACACCAACAAGCTGGCTTGAAGAGTCGCACAACTTAGCCCTAAAAATATATGAATCAACAGAAGAACAGATTAGCTACGACTATATCTACAACAACACCCCTATTGTGAAAACACGCTTGCAACAAGCGGGAATTCGCTTGGCTGGATTGTTAAATACATTATTTGATCCTACTAACACGCAATCAAAAATGGCCTTAACACAGCAAACACAAAAATAAATTTAGTTTCTTACTTAAATCATCTACATGGGAAATCAACATTATGACTAAGCTTCGCCTTTCGAAATTAACTGGGGCTGTAATTCTAGCTCTAGGAGTTTCAACAAGCGCTATGGCTGCTGACACTTCATCTGCAATGCGTGGTAAAATAACCACACCTTCAGGTGCGAGCGCTGCAAACGTTAAAATTAAGGTTGTTCATCAACCAACTGGCACAATTAGTGAACTAACGACCAATGAAAGTGGTACTTTCATTGCGAATGGTTTGCGTGTTGGTGGACCTTACACTGTGATCATCGACTCTGATACGTTTAACGATACCACCGTTGAAAACATCTTTTTAAACCTTGGCGAAACTTACAGATTAACATCGCAATTAGCGCCGCTAAACATTGAAAAGATTGAAGTCTCTGGTTATAAAATTGTACAACAGTCAGGTGGCTCTAGTAGTACGTTTGGCGAAGATACTATCAATAATATGCCTAGCTTTAACCGTGACATTAAAGATATCGCACGTTTAAATCCGCTTGCGAGTATTAATGGCAGTGGTGAGCTAACTTTTGCTGGTAGCAATCCACGTACGAATGGTTTAACCGTAGATGGTATTGGCCAAAATGATGACTTTGGTTTAAGTTACGGCGGCTACCCGACTTCACAGCCTCCAGTAGCCCTTGATGCAATTGAGCAAATATCTGTTGATGTTTCTCCATTCTCTGCCTCTAAAGGTAACTTTGGTGGTGGTACTATTAACGCGGTAACTAAGTCAGGTACTAACGAACTTAAGTTTTCTGGTTTTTACGAAACATCAACACCTGATATTGCAGGCGATGTAGACAGCATATCTCAAGTGTTTGCTGATAACCGCCCAGTTTTAGATGACGATGGTCACCGCACATATATTGTTGAACAAGTAGAACCTAACCAAACTGAAAAACGCTACGGTTTTAATGTTGGCGGCCCGATTATTGACGATACCTTATTTTACTTTGTTAACTACAATAAATGGTCAAGCGAACTAGATTTAGACTATGGTTTCGAAGGTTCAGGTGCAACTAACGAATACGATGTGAGTGAAGAAAGCTATAACCGTTTCCTTAATATTCTAAATAACGAATACGGTTTAACCGATTCTCTTGGTGGCGATCCTAAAGACACCAACGAAACATTACTTGTAAAGCTAAGCTGGAACATTGCCGATGATCATCGTTTAGATTTTACCTATCAGTGGCAAGATGACAAAGATGAAACAAACTTTGGTACTGGTGGCACATCAGTTCAGTTTGCATCAAGTCGTTATACCTACGCAACCAAGTTTAATAACTTTGCTACCAAGCTATATTCAGATTGGAATGAAGACTTTTCAACTGAAATCGGTATTG
Source organism: Pseudoalteromonas sp. APC 3495 (assembly GCF_030407645.1). Classification (NCBI taxonomy): domain Bacteria; kingdom Pseudomonadati; phylum Pseudomonadota; class Gammaproteobacteria; order Alteromonadales; family Pseudoalteromonadaceae; genus Pseudoalteromonas; species Pseudoalteromonas sp. APC 3495. The sequence continues at coordinate 124,459 of NZ_JASDDA010000006.1, forward strand.
CATACAAAGATGTATCATCGAGAAGTTTAACAAATTCTGATATTGGTAGCGTTAAAGTTGAAGAATACTTCCGCGGGCCTTCTTATAACTTTGGTACCGATGAGTTTCGCCATGCAAATAGCTCAGCAACAGAAAATTTAACACTTTCTCTTGATGCCACTTATTTAATGGACGAGCATGAAATTAACTTTGGTATGCAATATGAGTCGTTAAACTTATACAACCTTTTTGCAGCTAACTCTCTCGGTTCATGGGAATTTGATAACTTTAATGGTTTCGAAAATCGTGAAGTAGGTAACTACAAAGGAAAGTACGATTTTAGCTACAGCAATGCCTTTACAAATAACCCTAATGACACTGCTTACGACGCAACCCGTAATCAATTAGCACTTTACATTGAAGATACTTTTTATGTTGGTGATGATTTAGAAGTAACGGCAGGTGTTCGTTATGAGCGTTTATCTTCTGATGATAAACCAACACTCAACGAAAACTTTTTAAACACCTATGGCTTTAGCAATCAAGAAAACCTCGATGGGTTAGATATTATTCTACCGCGTATTGGCTTTAAGTATTACGCTACAGAAGCATTAACAGTTAACGGTGGTGTAGGTCGTTTCCAAGGTGGTATCCCTAACGTTTGGTACAATAACTCATTCCAAAACGATGGCATTACTTTTGTAGATGCACCTCAAAGTGCTATTAACGATTATTATGCTAATAATCAAGCTGATATCACTCAAGTACCAGATGCCATAAAAGGCTCTTTAGTTCAAGGTGCAGGTAGCACTAACTATGTTGACCCAAACTTTGAACTACCGTCAAGTATTCGTGCACAACTTGGATTTGAGTACGACTTTGATTCTGAATTACTAGGTGAAGGCTTTAAATGGCAAGCAGAAATTGCTTATCACAAAAAAGAAAACGAAGCTGTGTGGCATAACACCGCCATTAAACCTGTAGGTGTAGCGGCCGACGGCGAGCGTATCATCTATGAAAGTATTTACAGCGGTGATTTAGCTGATAACTTTGATATAGCAATGACTAACTCAACTGATGATGGTCGTTCTGTTATTATTACAACAGCACTAGCTAAAGAGTGGGAAAATGGCCTTTATATTTCAGCAAGCTATGCACATCAAGATGTAACAGAAGCGTCTTCAGGTTCTTCATCACGTGCACAAAGCAACTATCAGTACAATATCACTAAGAGCCGAAATGAAGACTTTGCTGCCCGTGGTGCATATGAAGTAGAGCATAGCTTTAAAGTTAATTTAGCTTATAACACTGAGTTCTTCAGTGGCTATGCCACAAGATTTAATGTGTATTTTGAACGTCGATCTGGTCGTCCATTTAGCTATACTATGGGTATGTATCAAGATAGTGATTTAGGTGATACGCGTGACTTTTATTCAAGCTCAGCTTATTTAGCGTATATTCCAACTGGTGCAGATGATGCAAACGTAAACTGGGATGAATCAGGGCTATCATGGAGTGAACTTGAGACACTACTTAATAGAGCGGGTATTTCTGAGCGAGGTCAAATCTTAGACCGTAACTCAGGCACGCAACCATGGGTTACCACTATGGATATTAGCGTTAAACAAGAGATCCCAGGTTTTGCAAAAGGTCATAGCGGTGAGGTTTACTTTATGATTGATAACTTTGCCAACTTATTAAACAGTGACTGGGGCGTAGAAAAGCGCTTAGGTTTCTCTGACCAAGCAGTTTACGACTTTGGCGGCTTAGACGATCAAGGTCGTTATATAATTGATAGCAGATTTAATGGCGCTGATGTTCGTAACTATAGCCAATATCAAACTAGCTCATCAGCTTGGCAAGCTAAAATTGGTGTTAGCTATAAGTTTTAATACATAGCCTGTACATCAAAAACTCGTAAAATTAAAAAAGCCATTACATGAATGTAATGGCTTTTTTTATGGAAAAAATCACTTTTCATCTGTTTGTCATAAAAACTACTTACTATTTGAACGGTAAAATATTGAAACATAGATAAAATGCTAAATTTCATAAATAAAGTGTTTTATAATAAAAAAATTACAGTTGTATTTTATTTGTAACAAACAAATGAGGTACACTATGTAAGTATTTTGGGTTAAGTGTATTTTGCGGTCGCTTAATCCAAAATTAAAATAAAAAAGCTATTAAAAGTTTATTTAACTACACGGGAAAATAAAATGAAAATTCAACTTCGCAAAACAGCTCTATCACTTGCTATAGCAGCATGTGTTGGTGTCAGTGGTGCTGCAATTGCAAACGAAACAACCTCTGCAATTAAAGGTCAAATAAAGGGTCCTAACGGTAACCCTGCTGCAGGAACTAAAATTACTATTTTACATGTTCCTTCAGGCTCTGTTAAAACAACTGAAGTAAATGACGCTGGTTACTTTACTGCTAAAGGTCTTCGTGTTGGCGGCCCTTACAAAGTAATTGTAGACTCAGACATCTACGCTGACCAAGAGTTCAATAATATTATCTTGAACATTGGTAGCGACTACCCTGTTAATACTTCACTTGAAAATATCTCAGATGTTGAACAAATTGTAGTAACTGGTCGCCCTATTAGCACTATGTCTGGTGGTACGGGTCCTGCTTCAACATTCACATTAAGCGATCTTGAAAATCAACCAGCTATTAACCGTGATTTAAAAGATATTATTCGTATTGACCCTCGCGTTGCTATCGATGATAGCCGTGGTTCAATAAACTGTGGTGGTGGTAATCCACGTTTTAACAGCTTAACCCTTGATGGCGTTCGTATGAACGATAACTTTGGTTTAAGCTCAAACGGTTACCCTACTATTCGCGCTCCATTCTCTTTTGATTCAATCGAGCAAGTAGCGGTAGAATTAGCACCATTTGATGTTCAATATGGTGGTTTTACATCATGTAACATCAATGCAGTTACCAAATCTGGCGGCAACGACATTCACGGTGGTGTATTCTACGATTACACTAACGATTCGATGAAAGGCGATAAGATTGAAGGTAATGACGTTGATAACGGCGATTACAGTGAAAAGCGTTATGGCTTTAATGTTGGTTTACCGCTAATTAATGACACGCTGTTCCTTTTCACTTCTTACGAAAAACTTGAAGGTGTTAAACAGTTTAACTATTCATCTTTAGTATCGTCAGCAGACATCGAGCGTATTAAACAAATTACACGTGATGTTTATGGTTACGAAGCCGGTGCAACACCAGCAAGCTCACCAGTAGAAGACGAAAAAATCTTAGTGAAGTTAGACTGGAACATCAACGATGACCACCGTGCTAACCTAATTTATAACTACAATGATGGCTTTACTTTATCGCAATCAGATGCAGATGGTGATGAGCTCGCATTTGACAGCCACTTTTATGAGCAAGGCGCAGAGTTCACTTCAATCGTTGCATCACTTTACTCTGATTGGAATGACAACTTTTCAACTGAAGTTCGTTTAGGTAAATCAGAGCTTGACGCTCGCGTTCAATCTTTAGACGCAGCAAGCGGTTTTGGTGAGTTCCAAATCAGCACAGATAATGCCACGGTGTACGTTGGTCCTGATGACTCTCGTCAATCAAATGATTTAAACTACGATACCACAACAGCTAAATTCTCAGGTACCTACTACCTTGATCAGCACACGATTACCGCTGGTTTTGAGTATGAAAAGTTAGAAGTATTTAACCAATTCGTACAACATACTGAAGGTGAATGGCGTTTTGCTTCGATTGACGCATACAGAAATGGGATTGCTAATGCAGTTTATTATAATAACTCTGCAAGTACGAATAACCCAAATGATGCAGCTGCTAACTTTGCTTATTCACAAAATACATTTTATGTACAAGATGAATACAGCTTTTCAGATATCGATGCATCATTAACATTTGGTCTTCGTTACGACAGCTATTCAAGCGATGACAAACCAACATTAAATCAGAATTTCACTAATCGTTACGGTTTTAGCAATCAGTCAACGTTTGACGGTATTGATTTAATTCAACCACGCGTAGGTTTTGAGTGGTATGCAACCGATGCACTAGAAGTACGTGCGGGTGTTGGTTTGTTCTCAGGCGGTAACCCTAATGTATGGTTGTCTAACTCATATTCAAATGATGGTATCACCAATATTGGTGCTTATATCAGCGATATCAGTAATTCTTATAAAGTTGGTTCTGGTGATGATGAAGTCACTCTAGTTGACCTATTTGATACGCCAAATGTAAATGGTGGTACTCCAGGTTACGACGTTCCACAAGATATGTTTGATAAAGTAGCAAATACTGAAATTGGTTCGGGTGATGCTACAACAAACGCGGTAGATCCTAACTTTGAAATCCCATCAGAGTGGAAGTACTCTTTAGGTGCTACATATACTACAGAAAACGACTATGTTATTGCTTTGGATTATCTTTACACTAAGAAGCGAGATGCAGCGACTCTTGTAGATATTGCTTTACAAGATTCTGGTAAAACTACTTTTGATGGTCGTCCTATCTATGAAAGAAAAGAAGATCCATTAAATCCAGGTAAATATCGTAGTGGTGAACTATTACTAACAAATGTGAATGGTGATAGTGGTGAGTCTTCAATTATATCTGCTGCAGTAAGTAAAGCGTTTGATAATGGCGTTAGCGTTCAGTTCTCATACGCTTACACTGATGCAGATGATGTAAACCCAATGACTAGCTCTGTAGCCAGCTCAAACTACGGTAACCTAGCAACATCAAACCCAGGTAACCCTGGCGTGGCATCATCTGATTACGAAATCCCACATCGCTTTACATTAAACCTAGGTTATAAACACGAGTTCTTCGATGGTTATAACACCCGCTTTAACCTATTTGGTGAAGCATACAAAGGTTTACCATATAGCTTTACCTACAAGAGTAATCGCGACACGGGTGCGGGCGATATTCAATTTGGTGATAGAAACTCTAATGGCGCGCGTCAATTATTGTATGTACCACTTGAAAATGATCCAAACGTTGTCTACGACATGAGTGCTGATGAAATCAATGAGTTTAATGACTTTATCGCATCTGAAGGTCTTAAACGTGGTGAAATCACTGGTCGTAACCAACAGAACTCTGATTGGTTCGTGAAATTTAACTTTAAAATCACTCAAGAAGTACCTGGCTTTATGGATGGCCATAAAGGTGAAGCATTCTTCGTAATCGATAACTTAACGAATATGTTAAACGATGATTGGGGTGTATTAAGAAAAGGCTCTTTCGTGGGTAATAAGATGGTTGAAGTAAATATTAATGACCAAGGTCAATACGTTTACTCAAACTTCAGTGCACGTAGTGCTGAACAGTCTGTACAACGCGATGCCTCTTTATGGGAAATGCGTGTAGGTGTTCGTTACACGTTCTAATTTGGTTGATTAAATTAGTGTATTTAAAAGCCCACTTTGTGGGCTTTTTTATGCCTGTAATTTATTTTTTAATTTATCAAAAATTGCGATTAGCTGATGCTGTTCAGCATCCGACAGGCAGCTTAATAATGCACGCTCCCACTGCAATGCTTGTGGCGTTATTTTTTCATATAAAGCCATGCCCTTATCACTTAGCATCAAAAATGCAGCGCGCTTATCATGCTTATTTAACTCGCTATAAATAAGCCCTTCATCAATTAGCGTTTTTACTGCCCTTGATACTGTCGACTTATCCATATCTGCTTGAATGCATAATTGCTTAGCTGTGCTTTGGCCTGATTGCGCTAAATTAGCCATTATTCGCCACTGAGGAATAGTTAAATCAAACTCTTTTTTATAAATACTCGAAAAATCATTACTTACCTGTGTTGCTAAGTGTGTTAATTGATAAGGTAAAAATGTCGTTAAATCTATTTTCATATTGAATCACTTATTTATTTACATACGACTTTTATTTGTTCACTTTTATTTACAAGGGTCATAATCAGTGTGTTTGATATTAGTCTCACTTGAGAGTATCTTAGCGTAAATTACAAAAATATAACACTCCCCCACTTTCACAGGAGTCAGTAATGGCGACACAATTAAACTATATGACCGGCTTTGGTAATGAATTTGAAACTGAAGCGCTGCCTGGTGCATTACCGATAGGGCAATTTAGCCCGCAAAAAGTAAAATACGACTTATACGCAGAGCAATTTAGTACCACTGCATTTACTGCTCCGCGCGCCGATAATCGCCGCACGTGGATGTACCGTATTCGTCCATCTGTTGTGCAAGGTGATTACACAGCCATAGACAATGGCTTAATTAGAACAGCACCCATTACTGAAGTGCCAACGCCGCCCACCATGCTTCGTTGGGATCCCATTGATATACCAGCAGAACCTACTGATTTTATTGATGGGTTGATCACAATGGCTGCAAATGGCAGCGCCAATGGGCAAGCCGGTATTGGCATTCATGTTTATGTCGCTAACAAATCAATGGACAAGCGCTTTTTTTATAACGCCGATGGCGAAATGTTATTTGTACCACAACACGGCGAGTTATTACTTAAAACAGAACTCGGGCATTTAAGTATTAAAGCCGGTGAAATTGCGGTCATTCCGCGCGGCATTAAGTTTCAGGTTCAATTATTAACTGACACAGCCCGTGGGTACATTTGTGAAAACTACGGCCATGCTTATGTTCTTGCTGAGCGCGGTCCTGTTGGCGCAAATGGTTACGCTAACGACCGCGACTTTCAATATCCAGTAGCGGCTTTTGAAGACATCGAAGGCGAATTTGAACTGATTGCTAAATTTAATGGCAATATGTTTCGTTGTGATATTGGTCATTCTCCTCTTGATGTTGTTGCTTGGACAGGTAACAGTGCGCCTTACAAATACGATTTGGCTCGCTTTAATGTCATGAATACCGTTAGCTTTGATCACCCCGATCCATCAATTTTCACGGTACTAACCTCGCCATCAGGCACTGAAGGCGTTGCAAATATCGATTTTGCTATTTTCCCACCGCGTTGGATGGTGGCTGAAAACACCTTCCGCCCGCCTTACTATCACCGTAATATTATGAGTGAGTTTATGGGCTTAATTGAAGGCGTTTATGATGCAAAAGAGCATGGTTTTGTCCCTGGAGGGATGAGCTTACATAACTGTATGTCGCCGCATGGTCCTGAGGCGGATGTATTTGAAAAAGCGTCAAACGCGGACTTAGAACCACAACGCTACGATAATACGCTGGCGTTTATGTTTGAGTCACGTTATGTGATATCGCCGACTAAATACGCATTAGAAGGTAAAGAGCGTCAAGCTAATTACACTGACTGCTGGCGCACAATTAAAAAACACTTTAACGGCAATCAAGGGTAATTAGATTATGAAGCTTTATACTTATTTTCGCTCATCTGCAGCGTATCGTGTGCGCATCGCATTAAACCTAAAAAATATTGATCACCAGTTGGTGCCGGTAAACTTACTGAAATCAGAGCAACAAAGCACAGATTACTTACAGAAAAACCCCCAAGGACTTTTACCTGCTTTAGAAACGGAAGACGGCGTATTAGGTCAATCTCTAGCAATTTTAGAGTACCTTGAAGAGCAATACCCTGAAACACCATTACTGCCTGGTAATGCATGGCAAAAAGCACATATTCGCAATTTAAGTTATGCAATTGCGTGTGATATTCACCCGATTGATAATTTACGTGTGCTTAAGTATTTAAGTAGTGAACTCAATGTTGATGATGAAGCAAAAAATAAATGGTACCGCCACTGGGTTGAAGTGGGTTTTGAAAAAATAGAACGCATGCTCGATAGTAAAAATACATTTTGCGCAGGCGAGTCGCCAAGCTTAGCTGATGTATGTTTAGTACCGCAGGTATTTAATGCCATTCGTTTTAAAGTAGATATGGCTGCCTACCCTAAAATAGCAGCCATATATCAGCGTTGTAATGAGTTGGCAGCCTTTATTGATGCAGCCCCTGAAAATCAACCTGATGCAAACTAATAGAGTAAATTAACTTTTAAGTGCACTGTGTATTACCGTCACATGCTCAATTAAATCTAAGCCCAGTTCGGTTAAATAGCCACCATCTGGGCTGTCTATCACTCCCTTATTAAACAAACGCTGTGCAGCACTTAACAAAGCCGGCTCAGCATCAGAATGGAGTTTAATTCCTTGCATTTTGCTCTCGCGTGGAAATTTTGCTAGTAGTGTAAATTCGTCAATCATTGTTTGATTAAATAGCATATCTGTTCACCTTTTTATTGTTCTGTGTTTTACTTATGTTGTCTTACTTACCCTAGCATGTTTTTTGCTAAGTGTACTTATTTTAAACACTGGAGGTTTTTGATGCGTTATTATTTTACTTCGTTTATTACTGTTTTATGCTTGTGTTTTTCAGCTTTAAGCTTCGCTAGCACAATAAAAACGCTTCCTATTGTTGATGCTACCCAGCTTATAAACACTAGCACTGAGTGCTGGTATGATAATAAACGTTACAGCGAAGGAGCTATACTTCAGGTTCACTCAGTTACGCTTATTTGTGCTGCAAAGTACCCCCAACATAACAACAGTCAATTGATTTGGCTAAAGCTTGATAAGCAAGGTAACCTTATTTACCCCAAGAAGCCTGCAACTATTACTGTAAATTAATCAAGATTAACAATCTGGAATCTGCCAGCCATCTCCAAACTATTAAGATGCGGTGGGATACGTTACAATACATGCAGTTTAAAAAAGCAGTGTGACTATGAATAATCAACCAAAAAACCCGCTACATGGGATAACTTTAGAGCAAATTCTTGTAGAACTAGAGCAACGTTTAGGCTTTAAAGCAATGGGTGAACAAGTAAACATAAAATGCTTTACTGATTCTCCGAGTATCAAATCAAGCTTAAAATTTTTACGTAAAACCCCATGGGCAAGAGATAAAGTAGAAGCACTTTATATTCATACCATGAGTAATAAACCGCTACGAAAACCCAGAAATAAACCAAAACTAACAGAGCCCACGCAACCTGATACATCAGATTTTGTATGGCCCTCTATTAAAAAATAAATGAGTGCTAAATGGCGTAATATTTACGCCATTTTTAGTCAGTTAGTTTTGTTCTTGGCATATTACATTCAATGAAGCAGGGTGAATACTCACTACCACTTTATCGGCAGATTTAACCTCACCATCAATTACATAATCTAGCGTTTTATCTGCGCTTATCTCTACACGTTTTGCGTTAGTATAATGCGAGTTAATAGCAAAATGTGTTTGCGTGATACTGCTAAACATTAGCTCAGCAATACTCAATACTGTGGTTTCATTGTCTTTGTTTGGCGTTAACCAGTTTACGTCTAATAATCCATCACGGTGGTCGGGTTGTCCCCCACCTTGGGCTAAAAGGGTTGTAAATGGGGCAGCATTAGCGACAATAAAGCTATTTGTATTAATAGCTTCAGGCTCATTATCATCGAGTTTAACCATCAGCTTTTGCGCTTTATTCTCGCCAAAGGAATGTAAAAACCCATTTAAATAAGCAAGTTGGCCAGATTTATTTTTCGACTCTCTATCTGCTTTTTCAATCATTGCATGCTCAAAGCCAATGCCAATTAGCAATAACATCAAATCGTTATTACAATATGCGGTATCGATCAGGTTTGTCTGACCATCAATTATTAAATCGCACGCTTGCTCAACAGGAATAAATTTAGATTTTATTCCCATCAGCACATGGGCCAACGCATTAGCGGTCCCCAACGGTATAATTCCTAATCGACAAGACGTACCCACTAAAACACTCGCAACCTCAGTGACTGTGCCATCTCCACCGCAGGCAATTATAATATCAGGCTCGTGCTCTATAGCTTGTTTAGCCAATGTAATGCCGTTTTGTTCCGGTGTAGTTTTTAAAATGGTTAAATCATAATAAGCAGATAAACGTGTAACGATTAAATGCTCTTTTTCAGACCATAACTTAGTGCCTGATACAGGATTAGCAATTAAATATGCTTTATTTTTTATCAGTAGCTCACCTCTTCGGTGGCGCTTAACTAAATGGCGTAATTGGCGTTTATTAAGATTGGCTGTTTCACGTGTTTCTTTGATTTGAGCAAGAATGTCATGTACATCAGCTTCTTTATTTTGACTCAATAAATACGCTGCCATAACAAACACCGAACGTCCGCGACCTAATGCACAATGCACCACAACACGACGGTCTTTCTTTATATGGTGGTGGATCCAGTTAATTGCCTGGTTTAATTGCGAGTGAGTAGGCACACTATGATCAAGAACAGGAATGTTTAAATAACTAATATTTTCTTGGGTAGATGTCCACTCAAGTCCATCAAATTCACAAGTCACATCTAAAATAGCGGTAATGCCATTTTCTTTTAATGTATCTATATCAGAGGGAAACAAACGACATGCTAAAAATAAGTTATCGTTTATTTGTTGAATTGGGGGTACCTTATCGTGTTTGCGTGACCATGCATTATAAATTTGTGCACCTAACAAAAAAGGAACAAATGCCCAACGAATGTAAAAAGGGATAACGCCATTTTCTCGCTTTCTGAATATTTTCCCCGCATTAAAAAAATAAGCACCGCTGACCAATATCAGCGACAGCGCCGTCCAAAAAAATGCAACCGCGAAGTAAACAGAATTAACCTTTAATCCCAGTACTATAAATACTAATGCTGTTACAAGATAACTGACTGCAGCCCACATGTGCTCTCCTTTAAGTTGGCAGCGCCATATTAGCGCCTTTAATATAGTCCTAACCTGCAAATAATACGCCAAAAAAGCAATTTATCTTGTTTGTTGTCGTTTCGCCACCGGCGTTAATATCACATCAATTGGCTATAACCCACTGTTAATCATTGTTTTTTTAATATAAAAAGGAATGACTTCACGC